>DATKMG010000800.1:0-4102 GCA_035541995.1 Terriglobia bacterium | reverse complement strand
TCTGGAAGTAGCGGAAGATCCCACCCAGCCACTCGACGGCGGGTGCAATCAGGGCCGCGACCCCCAGAGCGGTCGCGGATGCAATCCGCCCAACTCTTACCAGTTGGCGTTCGCTGGCTTGTGGGTTAATCAACCTGTGATAGACATCCAGACTGAAAATGGTGGCTGTGGAATTGGCCAGCGAGCTGATGGCCGCCATGACCGCTGCAATAAATCCGGCCAGAATAACGCCACGCAAGCCCCATGGAGGGGCCAGAGTTCTGAGAGCGAACGGGAAGGCTGTATCGGCATTACTGAGCGGTGGGGCTACTTTCATGACGTGGACCCAATGATAAACCACTGCCCCCAGCAGGCAGGTGACCAGGGGTCGCGCCAGATTGATGAAGCCGGCGAAAATGATTCCCATGATCCCGTCCCAAGTCGAGCGCGCACCCAGTACGCGCTGAATCATGACCTGGTTGGTAGATTGGTAGAATAGGAAGACTCCAATGGAGCCCGCGAGCATCCCCAAGAAGGGGGCCATGGGGTCACCCGGCGGATGGTAAAGGTGAAACCGATCAGGATTCGCTGCCACCATGGCGGACCAGCCACCCGGCGTCTTAGCCACAGCGATACAAAAAAGGAGGACGCCTCCTCCCACTAAAAGCAAGCATTGCGCGGCATCCGTAAACATCACTGAGCGAAGCCCACCCTTGACCGCATAAAGACTCACCAAGATTACCGTGACCCAGAGAACGCCTAGAAAAGGCCAGCCGGTTAATTCTGAAAAGGCAAGGCTGCCACCATAAAGGATCGGGACCATGAACACGACTACATAGGCCACCAGCATGATCCAACTGTAAACATCCCCACATCGCGGCCCGAACCTCCGACTGAGCAACTCCGGCACGGTCGCCACGCGGTTCCGCAAGTAGACGGGAATGAAAAAGACCATGGTCAGAGCATAAACCGGCAGGCACCAGAGTTCCCAGTTGGCAATCCCCAGTCCGTAGCGATAAGTAGCTCCAACGGTCCCGACGATCTGTTCGCTCGATACGCTGGTGGAGACAAAAGCTGCGCCAATCAAGTACCAGGGCAACTTCCCTGAAGCCAGGAAGTACCCGCGGGCTGTTTTATCCTGGTGGCGCGCTGCCCATAAGCCAAGTAGAACGACCACCACCAGCGAGCCAATGATAATGGCTGCATCCAACCCATTTAACAAGCCCACTGTTCAACTCCCGGTGCCACCAAACCACTCCCGTCGCACATCGGCGATCACCTCTCGGGCTGCCTGTTCAATCTGATCTTTTCCCCAGACCGGGTCACTGTGGTATCGCGGATCCTGTTGTTCGCGCAAGGTATGATCCGGTGTCGGCGCACAGTCAAAAGTATCTCCGTCTACAATCCCGAATTCGACGTTCTTCAGCTTTCCCTGCTCCGGCAATTTTGAAAGGTCTACACATCCAGGCCAGGTGGCTGCCAGCATAGAGGTTTCTTCAGAAGCCGCGTGCCCAATGGATCCTGCTACCAGGGAACGTGGAAAGCCGGGGTAGACCCACAGGACACGCTTCCCGGATGGCCGGTTCGCGTTGAACTCGGTCGAGAGCCTGTCCAGCACCGAACGTTGATTATCTGCTCCGTGCCCATTCACAATCAACACTCGCTGGAAGCTCATCCGTACCAGCAGGATGTTAAGGAGATCTCGCACTACCTGTGCAAAAACCTCCTCCCTGAAATACGCGCTGGCAATCGCGTGTTTAGGAAAGTCCATCCCTTCAATGAAGCTCTCCCGGCTGAACCCCAGGGATTCGAGCATATCCGGATTTCTTTCCCGCTCTGTTCCAATGAAAAGCGGCGGGTAATAGGGGCATTGCAGCTCACGAGCAAGGTTGCGGGCGAACGCATGAGCCAACAGGTTGTCGCATCCCATGGCCAGATGGGGGCCATGCCATTCGACGGGGGCAAGGGGAAGGATCACCATACCGTTTCTTTCCCGGGCTGCCACTACTTCATGAGGAAACAGATAAGCCATGTTCCAGTCGCCATCTTCAATCGGGCGCCGGACTTTTGGAAGCTCCACTTTTCTCATGCCAATCCTCGAATAGGTAGAGTCTTTTCTTACAAAACAAAAAATGAATCTCTCACATACGGGATGAAGATTACCCCATTTCCCGTTCAGAACCAACACCTCCGGTTTTTCCAAGGGTGCAATTCAAAGTGCGAGAGGATTAAATTATTTATTCACGGTTCCGGCGCCGCAGGGGCACGGCGTCTCTAAATCCTTAGAGACGGGACGCCCCTGTCTCGCTTCCGGCAACATAACGCAGATACACACTCTCTCCAGCCGCACTTTGAATCGCACTCGAGTTTCCAACTTGACTCCAACGGTTCTCTCTCCGTAAGATGCCAGCATGGAGAATTACCTGCCTTTATTTCCCCTCAACGTTGTATTGTTCCCTGAAATGGTGCTCCCCCTGCATATTTTCGAGGAACGCTATAAGGAAATGATTCGGGAGTGTCTTCGAGAGACTGATCCCTTTGGCGTTGTTTATGCCCATAACGAGGAAATGGAACGGGTAGGGTGCACGGCCCTGATCACAAAAGTCGCCAAGGAGTATGATGATGGGCGGATGGACATCGTGACGATCGGTGAAAGCCGCTTTGAAGTGATGCTATTTGACACCGAGAAGTCTTTCCTGCGCGGAGTTGTCACCCCCTACGAGGATGGTGAACCACTCGAACTGCCCGATTCAGCGGAAGTCGGAAGATTGGTGCCGCTTTACCAGGAATTCTGCCACTTCTTGAACCAGTCTGATGAGGCGGAGAACCTGGGAGAACAACCCAGCCCGGAAAACCTGGTCTTCAGGATACTGTCCAGATTAAATGTAAGCAACGACCTGAAACAAAAGATCCTGGTGACCCGCTCCGAAAAGGAACGAGTCACAACACTACTGCGATATTTCGAGCTTCTCCTTCCCAGGCTCCGTTTCGCCGAACAAGCGGCAAAACGGTCTCGAACGAATGGCAATGTCTACAGGATTGAGAGTTCCTCGAAGCCCTAGCCCGGAAATCTTACCACCAAGGCACAAAGAATAAGCCCAAGAACCTCGCCGACAGGGAAATACCGTAGATCTTAACTTGGGTTGTTCAACCAATCTGAAAAAGAGCGATAAAAGTGGAAATGCCGGTGTGCCTTGATGAATCTGCATCATCGGGTTTGACTTAGTGTCTTGGTGCCTCTGTGGTGAGTAATGCAGGCAAGTACGACGGCAGGATCTACGCGCCAGCCAGCGATAGGATTTTTGGGTGAAGAATTATTGGAGATTCAGCGTGCCGCGTCCTCGATTCCAAATGACGAGCGGCAGCGTCTCCCTGATTGGAATTCTGCTGCCGCCCCGAAACAGGCATTTATGCCAGGAAATGACCAGGGGCCGAATGGCTCAAGCTTAGAAGCGATGTCTTCCGCCACCCCCGCCATGACCTCGGCCTCCACCTCCGCCCCCGCCACGACGCGGTCCGCCAAAGGGGCGTCCACCACCTTCGCGGCCTCCAGACCGTTGCGGCCTGGCTTCGTTAACCACTAGCGGCCTGCCTCCCAGAGCCTGACCATTCAAATCCTGGATGGCTTTTTGAATGTCGGCCCCCGCCTCCAGTTCCACAAAGGCAAATCCTCTTGGCTGCCCTGTGTCCATATCCCGGACTAATTTGACATTGTCTACCCGGAAATTGGCCGTCTGAAACAATTCCTCCAGCATGGCCTCTGTTGCAGTCCAGGGCAGGTTACCCACATAGAGTTTCGACATAGACCTCCGCCTTTTTACTCTCTCATCTGATCCCGTCATGACTCACTCGCAGAAATGAGAGTTCCGCAGGTGTCGGGAAAAGGCTCGCCCCTGGATTCAGCCAAGGATGCCTTGTTTAGCGCTTACTCATTCCGGTCTTTGCAATCATTCCAGATTCATTAGGCGGGAAATTTGCAGGTCCACGGTCCAGATTGCCTGGCAATCATGCACAAAGCCTGAATGTACTTAGTACTATATCCAATCTTCTTCCGGGCAGCAATTTCTTTCTTGTCGCATGGGGATCACGGCGGAGTGCATGCCTTATGGCCTCAGACATCGCA
>DATKMG010000799.1:0-15665 GCA_035541995.1 Terriglobia bacterium | reverse complement strand
ACATCAGCACGAAGTTGTTGGCCAGAACCAGGGTGAGCATGGAGAACATGAAGAGGTTCAGGTAGGAAAAGAAGCGATAATAACCGCCTTCATGGGCCATGTAACCGGTCGAGTAAATATGAATGATGAACCCGATTCCAGCCACCACCAGCACCATGACTGCAGTCAATTGGTCGAACATGAAGCCGAAGCTTGCCAGAAAACCGCCAGACTGGATCCATGTGAAATAATTGAAATTTAGAGCTGAAACTTCGTTTGGCGGATAATGAACCAGCTTGACAAAGCAGATCACCGCAGCCAGGAAGGACACACCCACTAAGCCGCATGAGAGGACACTCACTGCCTTCTTCGGCAGGCGTCTACCGAACAAACCACTGACGGCAGCGCCAAGAAGAGGCGAAAGGGCAACGATCAGTAGGGTGACTTTCAGTGTCATAGAACGAGAGCTTAACGCCGAACCTTAAGCGGTAAGATATCCCTACCACTTCATCAGCCGCGCTTCATCAACGTCCAATGTGTGTCGATTGCGGAACAGGGCTACTACGATTCCCAAGCCCACGGCCGCTTCCGCAGCTGCCACAGCCATCACAAAAAAAACGAAGATCTGACCGTCCAGTAGCGAAAATTGACGAGCCAAGGCCACAAACGAGAGGTTCACAGCATTTAGCATCAGTTCAATGCACATGAACATGCTGATGACATTCCGCTTGATCATAAATCCAAGCACACCCAAGGTGAAAAGCGCGGCGCTCAGCAGCAGATAATAAGTCAGGGGAATCATGTATGATTACAGTTCTTTCTTAGCCAGCAGAATGGCTCCCACAATTGCCACCAACAGCAGGATTGATGTCAACTCCAGGGGAATTGCATAATCGGTGTAAAGAAGCATTCCAATCGATTGGGTATTCCCCAGTGAACCTGACAGGGTCTCCTGTGCTACGGGAGTTCCTTCAGGAAATGAGTGGAAGACAATTGACCCCAATTCTACCAGTAGCACAATCACCAGAGGGATACCCAGGAATCTTACGACTCGGCTTTTGTGGGGGCTCACCTCCTCGCGCGCATTGAGCAGCATGATGACGAAGACAAACAACACCATAATTGCACCGGTATAAATGACCACTTGCATGACGGCAATGAATTCCGCATGCATCTGCAAATAGATCCCAGCCAGGCAAACAAAGGTCAGGATCAACGACAAGGCGGAGTGAATGGGCTGTCGCTGAATCAGGATGTTTGCGGCTGAAGCCACCGAGACCACCGCCAGTATGACAAAGACTCCCAATTCCATAGTTTTCATTGAACCAACTTATTTTTTGTCCGTCTTAAATCCCTTTTCCAAGTCTTCCAAAATCCGGTCGACCTTTTCCAGAGTCAGGTCCTCATGATATTGGTAGTTGATTTGTATGGCGGGTGCATTGGCGCATGCGCCCAGACATTCCACTTCTGTGAGGGAATATTGTCGATCATGCGTAGTTTCGCCTTCCTTGATCCCAAGCTTCTCGGAGAAGCGCCTGAAGATCTCCTCACCACCCGTCAGCATGCATGAAATATTCGTGCAGACTTGGATGTGATGCTTGCCCACAGGAGTAGTTCGCAGCATGCTGTAGAATGTGATGACTTCCTGAACCTCAATCTCGGGGATGCCGAGATAATCCGCAATAAAACGAATGGACTCGGCGGTGAGGTACCCCAACTCTTCCTGGGTAATCAGCAATATTGGAACAAGCGCCGATCGTTTAACTGGATATTTGTTGACGAGCGACCCGAACTTGTTAAGCAGGTTTTCAGGTAGCATGTGCGAATGGGTCAAAAAGGAGAACCTGGTGTGGCAAGATATGGGCAGGTTTCATCGAACCCTGGTACTAGCACCGCTCTGACAGTGTCGTTAGTGTCTTCTCGAACCCCGGGGTTTAATGTCAATGCGTCCTGAGCCGATGAGTAATAAAGCGGCTCTGAGTTCAACTTCCGGGGTTCCATTTTTGATGACTATGATGCCCTGGAATTCCTTGTAAGTATCACTAGCTGCTGAGTATTGTCAAGGAATTTTTTCTTGCTCCGGTCAAGCAGGCTATATTAACATATCGAGTTCTGGAAAGCTCCCTGGCACTTTTTGACTTGAATGCTTACAGCCTGGCTTCCGGAACGATTGTAACACTCCATCATGATAACGGGTCTCAATACTGACGTCAGATTCGGAGGCACGACTTATCACGTTCAAACCGAAGACAGGGGAGAAGCAAACCCGTTAATTGAGTCCCTTGTCTATATTGGCGGACAAATTTTGGAGTCCTTCCGCACCTCCTATCACGAATATCTGAAGTCTGGAGGATTTGCCGAACCTACTTTGCAGAAGATTTTAGAATCCCAGCACCGACAACTCGTCAATGCCATCAAGCGGGGCCTTCTCCGAAAAGGGATGGGTCTACAGGATTATGTCGAAGGTGAATTCGTCTTTCGCTTCAATTCGTGTCGAGTGACTGCTGCTCATACACCAAAGAGTTTGACTGACGAAGAGCCTCCAACTCAGGACAGGCGCATTGCAGTTCCTGCAGTCGAACCTGTTGTTGGTAAGGGCTCTCCGCCTCCCAAAATGAAGCCGAAGCCTTTCGAATCCGTTATTAAAGACTCCGAACTTGCTAGGCCCACCCGTGGACATGAGTCGGCGCGCAAGACCAGAGTTGAGTTGCCGGGCTTGGCTCTGGATGCTGCCAGTTTGGGGGTTGAGGGACAACAGGGAATTCAGATTAATGTCGAAGGGGCAAAGGTGTTTGTGGCCGGGTCACACGTTGATTTGAGTCTCAGTGTGCTAAGTCGCGGCCTTGGAACAAAGCTTGAAAATGTTCAGGTGGTGATAAAAGTTATCGGCACTGCCTTCTCCCCGCGGTTGTATGCGGGAAAAACCGATAAGCATGGCGACCTGAATATCAGCTTTAACCTACCCAACTATACCTTGGGGAGTGCCGCCCTGATCATTCAGGCCCAAACTTCCTTAGGTGCTGACGAAGTCAAGTACTTGATTAGGAAGAAATAGGCTGACAGAAAATGGAAGTCGAGATTCTGCTCAATGGAGAAGGGAGAAAAGTCCGAGGCAACACTCGCCTAACTATCCTGCTTGAGGATCTGCATCTCGACCTTAACCGAGTTGCGGTCGAATATAACCGCAAGCTGCTCAAACGCGAGAAATGGGGATCAACAATCTTGGCAGATGGTGATCGGATTGAGATTGTCCACTTTGTTGGCGGTGGGATTTCATAAGTTAAAGTTAATTTAGTATATGGTTTATTAATTATAATTAAAGTAATAGATAAAATTAAATCGATGATAGTAATTTATCGACTTTTTGTTCAATTTCCTTTATCCTCTTACTCATTTCAGGTAGCTTAGAGAACAAGACCGAGGATTTGAGCCAAAGCCTGTTGTCAATGGCTGGATATCCAGAAATCATCTTTCCATTTTCTACGTCCGATGGTATTCCCGATTGGGCCGTCGCAATCACATTGTCACCCACGCGACAATGACCGGCAACCCCTACTTGCCCGGTGAGGATCGTGTTATTCCCAATCTCGGTACTCCCCGCTAGACCCACTTGAGCGCAAAGTAACGTATTATGCCCCACTTTGGATCCGTGTCCAACCTGGACTAAGTTGTCGATTTTTGCACCCTTGCAGATTCTAGTCTCCCCGATCGCAGCCCGGTCAATTGTAGAATTGGCTTGGACTTCAACCTCATCCTCAATAATTACTTTTCCCGATTGTGTGATCTTATAGTAAGAACCATCATCTCTCTTGGCAAAGCCAAACCCATCGGCGCCTATAACCACTCCGTCCTGCAGGACCACGTTATTCCCGATCTCACAGTTTTCTCGAATAGAAACGTTGGAAAACGCCATCAAGTTGTTTCCAATCCTGACACCATGGAACACCACTACGTGAGGGTGCAAAACGACATTGTCGCCTATAATTACCTCCGCATTGATGACCACATAAGCACCTATGCTTGGATTCTTTCCTATTTTGGCTGAAGGTGAAATGATGGCAGTCGGATGAATTCCGCCTCCCGGTCGGGGAGGTGAATAGAACAACTCAATAGATCTGGCAAAAGTAAGATAAGGGTTGTCCGAGCGTAATGAACTGACATTGACATCGGGCGCATCCTTTGAGAGGATTATGGCTGAAGCCCGTGTTATTTTTAGTTTGGGAAGATACTTGGGGTTTGAAAGGAAGGTCAAATCACCGTTTCTGGCCTCCTCAATTCCTATTACCCTCTCAATCTCTATCTCTCCGTCACCCCTCAATTCGCAACCCAACCTCTCAGCTATGTCTGCCAGTTTCATCGCAATCCTCCTAAGGGTGAATTGGGGTCGATATGTTTTTGATTATCAAGGAATTCATGCTACATTAGGCAAACCAACCTGTCAAGAGGTGGGCCGAACGCTAGCAAAGATGGAATTCCAGAGCGCATGTTCCCAGTATTTGGACTATTTGCAGCTCGAGAAAGGCCTGGCTGAGAATACACTCCAAGCATATCGTCTCGACCTCGCCAAATTCGGACAGTTCTTGAATTCGAGAAATTCGTCACTAGATGCGGTCGGAACCAGATCGATTTATGAGTTCTTAGATCAACTGACTCAACGCGGGATTGGTAGCCGCTCTAGAGCCAGAATCCTTGTAACGATTCGGGGTCTTTTTCAATTCCTTGCTTTTGAGGGATTAATTCAATCCAACCCTTGTGCCAATGTGGACACTCCAAAAACCTGGATTGCATTGCCCAGAGTTTTGAATGTGGAGGAAGTGGATCGTTTACTCGCCCAGCCTGACCTCTGTACTTACCGAGGGATTCGAGACAAGGCCATGTTAGAACTGCTTTATGCGACTGGTTTGCGAGTTTCGGAGTTGGTTAGCTTGAAGGTAACAGATTTGCACTTGGACCTCGGGTATCTCCATTGCGTGGGAAAGGGGAGCAAAGTCCGAGTCGTTCCCTTCGGGCGATCGGCTCTGGAAGGCCTGGAAAGATATATGGAGGCCTCGAGGGGGAACCTTCTTAAAGGTACCAGTTCCAATCTCCTATTTTTGAACCGGAACGGGAGAAAGATGTCGAGGCAGGGCTTCTGGAAGATCATTGGGTTTTATGGAAGAAAGGCCGGCATACCCATTCCACTCAAGCCTCACTTGATTAGGCACTCTTTCGCAACACACCTCCTTCAGCGGGGAGCTGATCTCCGGTCAGTTCAAATGATGCTGGGACATGCTGATATCTCCACAACCCAGATCTACACACATGTCTTGAAAGAAAGACTGCGGTCCATTTACAATACTCATCATCCTCGGGCCTGATCTTCAGATCCGATGTTCTCAGTCAAGATTGATCGCAGTGAAGATTGAACCAGGGGCAAACGAATCGTAAAGGTTGTCCCAGTACCGGTTCCAGTGTCCACCTCCACTGTCCCTGAATGCTCTTCTATAATCTTCTTCGTAATCGCCATACCCAAGCCGATGCCCAAAGGCTTACCATGAGTGAAGAACGGTTCAAAAATCCGTTCCTTTAATGACAGAGGGATTCCCGGACCATTGTCCTTTAGAAGCACGATAGCGCACGATCCTTCGGAAGAACTGCACATTGAAAACTTTCCCTTTCCCTTCAAGGCGTCCTTAGCATTTGCAGCGATATTAAGTATAGCGCGGCGAAATCGATCACTGTCCATTGAGACGTGAAACGGGCAATGCAAGTCTTGAGAGAAATCAACGCTACTACCTTGTAAAAGTGCACGAACTTCACGTCCACAATCCTGCAAAAATTCATCGACGACTACCTCTCTCAGATTCATGACGGGACCTTTACCCAAGGAAAAAGAGAGGATTTCTTCAAGCATCCGCTCTATCCTCTCCACCTCGAAGCTTATGAAATCAAGACTGCTCATCGTCTCCTTCCTGCTAACATCATAGTCCTTTAGGAGACTCGCATAGCCCTTGATCACGGTAACCGGTGTACGACAATCATGAAGAATGGTGTTTACCATGTGTCCAACAGCAATCATCTTCTCATTTTGGATTCGGCTCTCCTGATGCACTTGAATTTGGTCCATCATTGAGTTGAAGCTGTTCGACAGTATCTCCAACTCGTCTCCGGAATCGGCTCTGATACGATGACTCAGGTCGCCGCTACTAGCAAAGATGACTCCTTCGAGTAAGCGTGATAGTGGCTTGCTTATCCGCTTGGAAAGGAACAATGCTCCCGCAATTCCAATCAGCATCGAAATAGAACCGATTTCGATTATTTGCAATTGAGTCCTACCAATGTACTGGTACATATGTTCGGCAGAAATTCCCAACTGAACGGTTCCCCAATAACCCGGGCTTTCAGTGGTGACCACAGGCAAAGTAACTACAAAGAACCGACCGAGCGGGGCGTCAGGCGCGACTCTCCCCAGCGATCCGTTCACTTCGCGAAATTGCCGGATCTTCTTGTGCCCCTCCTTCCAGTCCTGCAGGTCGGGTGGGTTCTGGGAGACCAGGGCAGAGTTCTCCGTGTCAGCGGCGATTCTTCCTTCCTTGTCGTAGACCACTACATAGATTAAGTCGTTTTCGGACTTGGCCCGATTGGCGTTCTGCTGAATTGCCAGATATTCATAGGTCTTGAGATGATTCAGATTTGTGGCTCCAAATAATTGGGCAATTGCAAATCCACGAAGTCGCGTCTCTTCCCGGATGAGCTGTTGCATGTTGCGACTTACAAAGAGCACCACCAAAAACGTAACAAAGGCGACCAAGCCGCAAGTTCCAAGCAAAAGCTTTGTCCGTAGATTCAGGCCACGCTGTAAGGATTTTTTCATATGACTCCCTGAACAAGGGAAGATTGGAGAGTGTCGAATTTCAAGAGCGATCCCGCTTGGTTGGCAGTCAAATTCTAGGACGAACGGTATTCGACGTCAACCGGAAATGGATTGAAGAAGTGTTGACTGATGTCGACGCGACGACATTAATGGCAAAGCATGATCTAAGCCGTCGGTACCTCTGGCATGTTCACTGTGCTGCAATCAACATCCGGCTGCATTTATGAATAAGAAGATTGAGCATGAACCACCACGGAGAAAGACCTGCAATATCCTTATAATAATCTAAAGTTCTGGAATTGGTGTCATAATCAAAGAGCGTCGCCAGTCTCTCCATGTAGGGGTCTTCAACTCGTATTGGCTACTTTGTTAGATGACGGCTGAGAACCCGCGACAATTGTCTGATAATGTTAGACGGTGGCGGGCACTTGTTAACATAATTGTATATTTTATCAGTTTATATATTTATCATAAATATCTGAAAAATAAATGATTAGTACTTATCAATATCATTATGAAGTATAAGCTTCTTGAAGGATGAGCGGGAGTACCTAACCGTATTACGGATCGTTGCTGAAAGCGTATCGGCTAGACTTGGCCACACCGAGTAGTCATACTCAGGTTGCCAGGAGATACTGGGGAGCCTCTTCTTTTGAATTCCTAGTACAAGAGAGGAAAATGCAGCACTGCTGTCCTTCTACATTAAGACTTCATCTGTGAGGTCGTGACCAGCCCAGCGTGCATCCCTTTGTAGCAATTCCCTGCAAAATCGCCAGAGAAGTTGCGCAAAGATTATATCCCCGCGGAAGTGGGAACACGGTTGAAGCCATTCTAGAACAGCCTTTTGGGCTTTGCTTTTCAATTGATATTGTGATATTTTTACCGGCCTGATCAGAAGGGCAAAGGAAGCCTTTGCCTGCTGAGTTCGGCTTCACCCTCTGGCGATCCGTTATGGTCCTCTGCAGTTCAGAAGCGGTAGTTCTCAGAACATACGATCTTGGCAATGCTGATAAAATTGTGGTGGCCTTTACTCGCGGATACGGAAAATTGAGAGGTGTAGCGCAAGGTGCCAGGCGACTGAAAAGTCCATTTTCCGGGCGTCTGGAGCGCTTCCATTGGGTGGAGATGACCTTTCTTGAAAAGGAAGGCCAGGAACTGGTCAAAATTGACCGTGTTGAGTTGCTACACGCTTTTGCCTCAAACCTTACTGAATATCGGTCCTTTCTGCAATTGAGTCTGATAGTAGAGCTCCTGTTTGAGACAACCCCGGACCGTGAAGCTAATGATCCTTTATTTCGCTTGGTGGTTCTGGTATTGGAGGAAATGCAGGATCCAGCACGGTCCGACTTGGCCCAGCTCTATTTCCTGGTTTGGTACCTGAAAATCTCTGGTCTTTTTCCTTCCCCAAAGTCGTGTGCCCATTGCGAACTTTCCTTGCTGGATGCATCCAGAGTCTTTTATGCACCCGACCTACAGGGCTTTTATTGCTCATCCTGCAGTGGAAGTCACTGTCAGGCGATTAGCCCAGGTAGTTTCAACTTGCTAAACCAAATTGTGAACAAGAAGTTGAAGTTAATCGAAAGGGAGTTAGCGGGGGATGCTCAATATACTGAATTGCAGCAAATCATGGATAGGATGCTTCGACGAAGCTTCGAGCGGGAATTTGAGACTTTGACACTGCTGCGGGAAGGGCCCCGTGCCAGTTAGCACCATTCCTTTCCAAGACCTCTTTTTGAGTCTCTTGAACTTTTGGGCAGAGAAGGGGTGTGTCGTCCAAATGCCCTACGATGTGGAGAAAGGGGCAGGGACGATGAACCCGGAAACATTCTTTCGGGTTTTGGGCCCAGATCCTTATTCAGTGGTTTATGTTGAACCAAGTCGTCGCCCTGCGGATGGCCGCTATGGCCAAAATCCCAACCGGTTGCAGAAGCACTTTCAATTGCAGGTAATTCTTAAACCTCCTCCAGATGATATACAGTCCATTTTTCTTGAAAGCCTGGAGAAGTTAGGAATCCCACTGGTTGAACATGATGTCCGATTTGAAGAGGATAACTGGGAATCTCCCACGCTCGGGGCTTGGGGAGTAGGTTGGCAAGTCTTGTTGGATGGTTTAGAAATTACACAATTCACCTATTTCCAACAGGCGGGGGGACTGGATCTGTATCCGGTTTCTTTAGAAATCACCTATGGACTGGAACGAATTGCCATGTTTCTCAATAATGTAGACAACTGTTTTGAATTGCTTTGGAACACCAAGGTTAAATATCACGAAATTCGTTACCGGGACGAGGTGGAATTCTCAAAGTACAACTTCGAAGAAGCTGATGTGAAGCTTCATTTCCAGTTGTTCAATCAGTATGAGAAAGAATCTGACAGACTGATAGAAATGGGACTGATTTTGCCAGCCTACGATTATTGTCTTAAGTGCTCCCACACGTTCAACGTCCTTGATGCTAGAGGCAGCATTAGTGTCTCGGAAAGAACTGGATTAATCCAAAAGGTGAGAAATCTCGCCTGCCGTATCGCGGCTGGCTATTTGAAGAACTCCAACGTACAAGCTTCCTCGACTGTTATCTTGGGGAAGGACGCATAACTGATTATTAACTTTAAAAATAATATTCTAGGAGACTCATTTAGTTGGTATTAGATTTCTTAATCGAAGTCGGATGTGAAGAGATTCCGGCCCAATACGTCGAACCGCTTCTGGTACAATTGGGCCAAAAGTTTCGAGAGGTACTCGCCAGAAATGCCCTGGAGTTTGAGAAGTTGGACGAGTTTGCGACCCCTCGGCGCCTGATCCTCCACGTCCCTGCGTTATCCTCCTCCCAGCCTGATCGCACAGAGGTTGCCACAGGTCCCCCGGTTTCAGTTGGCCTGGACGAGAATCTACAACCGACCCAAGCCGCAGTCGGATTTGCGCGAAAGTTCGGGGTGACTGCCGCTGAACTGATTAGGTTCAACACGGAAAAAGGCGATTACTTGGGGTACAAAAACAAGCTCCCAGGCAAATCGGCTCGTGAGATCCTGGGGAGAGAAATTCCCGCCTTGTTTGAAAGTCTTGAACTTCCCAAGACCATGCACTGGGAAGCCAGCGGTTATATGTTTGTTCGACCGATACGATGGGTTCTGTGCCTATTAGGTAATGAGGTGTTGGATTTGATTCTGGCCGATGTGAGGTCCGGTTCCACAACGTATGGGCACCGTATATTGTCGGGGAATTCCCCCCTCCGGTGCAATGACTTTGCGGGCTATGAAGCGGGCCTATTAGAGAATGGAGTCGTCTTTGATCATCGTATCCGTGGAAAGCAGATAGAGGAAATGCTCTCTGCGGCGGCAGCCAAAGCTGGCGGGAAGTTGGTCCCGGACCCGAACTTACTTCACACTGTCGTTCATCTCAATGAACATCCTACGGTAGTGTGCGGCATCTTCGACTCTACCTATCTGGGCATCCCCCGTGAAGTCCTGGTCACTGTCATGCGACAACATCAGAAGTACTTTTCTCTGCAAGATGAAAATGGATGTTTGCTTGCTAAGTTCCTGGCCGTGGTGGACTCCAAAACGGCCCATCATTCGACAATTGTTCGAGGTCACGAAAGAGTCTTGCGCGCCAGATTAGCCGACGCCGATTTCTTCTGGAAACAGGATAGAAAGCTTAAATTGGAGGACCGAGTCGAGCGCCTCAAACAAATTGTCTTCCAGGCTGAGTTGGGAACACTATACGAAAAAACGCGTCGCGTCGGCCAGCTCTCGCTTTTCATGGCGACGCAACTAGGAATGTCGGATCTCAAAGGGGATTTGATTCTGGCCGCTCACCTTTTCAAGACGGACTTGACCACTGAAATGGTCAAGGAATTTACTAATCTCCAAGGGATCATGGGCGGGCTTTACGCTAAGGCAGAGAACCTCCCGCCAACGGTTGCTGAGGCAATCTATGACCATTATGCACCTATTGGGCTGGAAGATGCGTCTCCCAGAAACATGGCTGGGGCAATCCTTTCCATCAGCGACAAGCTGGATTCAGTGGTCGCAGCCTTCTCAATCGGCAATGTCCCTACAGGCTCCAGGGACCCATTAGGCTTACGAAAGCAAACCATAGGGATAGCTAAGATCCTTTTGGACAAAGGACTCTCCATCTCTATGAGAAAGCTCGTTCACAGGAGTTTCAAATTGCTCGGCAGATTTACTCGCAGGAGTTTTGAAGAAACCTACTTCGACTATGAATCGTTCTTTAAAGAACGGTTGAAGTACATTTTCCGCGAGCAAGGCTATCGCTACGACGAAATCAATGCAATTGTGGCCGGTGGAGTGGACAACCCTGTGGATTGCTGGGAACGATTAAAGGCCATATCCCTTATGAGGGCCAGCGAAGATTTTGCTTCGCTCGCCACCAGTTTCAAAAGAATTAAGAATATCCTGGTCAAGGCGGGGGCTTCATTGACCGATCCTTCTCCTGTCACTCCTAGTCTATTCCAACAGGAAGAAGAGCGGACCCTCTATTTGACCGTGGACAAGATTCGCCCAAAAATATGGAAATTGGCCCGCTCTGGTCAATATTCAAGAGTCTTTGACTTGATGGCAGGCCTCAGGCCTCAAGTAGACCAGTTCTTCGAAAAGGTCCTTGTCATGGCAGAGGACCCGATCTTGCAGAAAAACCGCCTGGGAATTATCGGGTCACTGCTCCAGATTTTCCTGGCGGTAGCGGATATATCAGAAATTGTGGTGGGCTGAATTGTCGGCGTGTCGACAATTCCTGGACCCATTCACCTCGGAGGGTCGAGAGGAGAGTGTCGGCCCTGTGATCTTTCTGGATGCTTGCGTTAAAGAATTTTAACCATCTAATTAATTTTGAAAAGGAGAAATAGTCAATGGCGAAAAGGTACGTCTACTTTTTTGGCAGCGGAAAGGCCGACGGCAAGGCAGAAATGAAAGCCTTGCTGGGAGGGAAAGGAGCCAACTTGGCAGAAATGACCAACATTGGTCTGCCTGTCCCTCCGGGTTTTACCATCTCGACTGAAGTCTGTACTTATTACTATGAAAATAAAAAGAAATATCCCAAAGAACTTGAATCGGACGTGGTGAAGGCTTTGGCAAAGGTCGAAAAAGCCATGGGGAAAAGATTCGCGAATCCCAATGACCCACTGCTCGTTTCGGTGCGTTCTGGTGCCAGGGCTTCCATGCCGGGAATGATGGATACAATCCTTAACCTCGGACTCAATGACCAGACAATAAAGGGCCTGATCGAGAAAACCGGAAATGAGCGGTTTGCCTGGGATTCATATCGACGATTTGTGCAAATGTACGGAGACGTCGTTCTGGGGCTGAAGCCTCAATCTAAGTACGAGGTCGACCCATTCGAGCACATCATCGAACAAGTGAAGAGTTCGAAGGGGGTCAAGTTGGATACGGAGTTGACCACCGAGGACTTGAAGGAGTTGGTTGTCCGTTTCAAGAAAGCAATCAAGCAGAAGCTCGGCATCGAATTCCCCGGTGACCCGCATAAGCAGTTGTGGGGCGCGATCGGCGCGGTCTTTGGGTCCTGGATGAATGATCGCGCCATTGCCTACAGGAAGATGAATGACATTCCATCTTGGTGGGGGACAGCTGTAAATGTCCAGGCCATGGTCTTCGGGAATATGGGGAACGATTCGGGTTCAGGCGTGGCATTTACGCGCGACGCTGCCACTGGGGAGAACTACTTTTACGGAGAGTATCTGACCAATGCCCAGGGTGAAGACGTAGTGTCGGGTGCAAGAACCCCCTTGCCGATTACGGAAATGGCCAAGGAATCCCCCCACCTCTATAAACAACTTGACAACATTCGTAAGACCCTGGAGAAGCATTATCGAGACATGATGGACATTGAGTTTACTATCCAGCAAGGCAGACTGTATATGTTGCAGTGTCGGGTTGGAAAGCGCACGGCCTTTGCAGCTATTAAGATTGCCGTGGATATGGTGGACGAGAAGCTGATCAGCGAGAAAGAGGCTCTGATGCGAATTGAGCCTGACCAACTCAACCAATTGCTTCGTCCTATTTTTGATCCCAACGAGAAAAAGAAGGCCGTAGAGGAAGGCCGTTTTCTGGCTAAAGGACTCAATGCCGGACCTGGGGCTGCTTGTGGTCGTGTCGTTTTCAATGCACCTGATGCGGAAGAGTGGAAAGCTCGCGGAGAACGCGTCATTCTCACTCGGATTGAGACCTCCCCGGAAGATATCAAAGGGATGGATGCGGCTGAAGGTATCCTGACTAGCCGAGGCGGGATGACCTCCCACGCCGCCTTGGTCGCCCGGCAAATGGGGAAGGTCTGCGTAGCAGGATGCAGTGCCCTGGAGATCGATTACTCAATTAAGCAAATGGTCGTCAACAGCAAAATAGTTAAAGAAGGAGATTACATTTCACTTGACGGAACAAGCGGGGAGATTCTCTTGGGAGAGCTCAAGACGCGGCCCTCAGAGGTTTTGCAGGTTCTTGTCGACAAGACACTCCCTCCGAAGGATGCTCCGGTATACCAGGAGTATGCCAAGATCATGAAGTGGGCCGATAAGCACCGTACCCTTAAAATACGGACTAATGCGGACCAGCCCGACCAGGCAGCCGTTGCCGTTGCATTCGGTGCGGAGGGCATAGGGCTCTGTCGGACTGAACATATGTTCTTTGGAGAAGGAAAGATCGGTCCCATGCGGGAGATGATCCTTGCCGATACTCAAGAAGAACGGCGCAAGGCTTTAGAGAAACTCTTGCCTCTGCAACGAAAGGATTTTGAGGGTATCTTTGAAGCCATGGCTGGAAGACCGGTGACCATCCGAACCATCGACCCCCCCCTTCATGAGTTTGTTCCGCACGAAGAGGGGGCTCAACGCGAATTGGCCGAGCAAATGGGTATTCCGTATGAGAAGGTCCATCAGAGAGTCCAATCCCTGCACGAGTTCAACCCCATGCTAGGTTTCCGTGGTTGCCGACTGGGGATAATTTACCCGGAAATCACAGAAATGCAGTCTCGGGCAATTATTGAAGCGGCTGCTAATGTCCGAAAACGCGGCATTGATGTAGAGCCTGAGGTGATGATCCCATTGGTCGGGAACGCCAAGGAACTGATACACCAGGACAAGATTGTTCGGTCAGTGGCCGGAGAAGTCATGAAGCGTGAAAAAGTAAAATTCAAGTACCTGGTAGGGACGATGATCGAGGTTCCCAGAGGTGCTATCACGGCTGACGAGATTGCGAAAACTGCCGAGTTCTTTAGTTTTGGCACAAACGATTTGACCCAGACCACACTTGGTGTGAGCCGGGATGATGCCGCAAGGTTCCTGATCCCCTATGTCGAAATGGAGATATATGCCAAAGATCCATTTGAGGCGATCGATCGTGAGGGTGTCGGTGAATTGATGAGGATGGCGGTCTCCAAGGGACGCAGCACCCGAGCCGGTCTTAAAATCGGGATCTGTGGCGAACATGGTGGGGAGCCGTCGAGCGTCGAGTTCTGTCACATTATCGGGCAGGACTACGTCAGTTGCTCGCCATTCCGAGTCCCGATCGCCCGACTCGCCGCGGCGCGCGCAGCCCTGAAACATGGAGTGCCTTCAACAGGAAAAACCAAAGCTGCCAAAAAGCAATCAAAGAAGGCGACCAAGAAATAGGCTGGAAGGTCGCCCTATTCAAGTGAGGCTTGAAAAAGCATTCTGAATCATTGGGAGGCATAGGGACAGTAACCACCGACATACCCTATGCCTTCCGCAAATATCAAGTCCCCGGATGTTACCAAGAACATCTTCCCCAATCACTCTTCCTTCTGACCCGACCAGGTTCCGCTGTGTTGCTGGTCGTCCTTCCAGTCCCCATCGACTTTGTTGCCCTCTACGCTGCCCGTCACCGTGTATTGGGCGTCTGAGGTCATGACGGCGAATTCAAACTTGTTGCCATGAATCTTGGCATTGCTGATCTCAACAGAGCCGTTCTCTGCGGAAATCGTGCCGGTCAAAGATTCTCCAGATTGACTCAATTCAAGAGTAAACTCCATGTCCCCATCTGGCAACCCCTTTGCGATGCACTTCCATTTCCCCGTGACCGCGTCTGCTGCCAGTAAGCAGTGAGCGGTAAAGAGAACACAGGTAGCGGCAAGCATAAGAAGAGTCTTCCTGCTTTCGAGGTATCTCATGAATTTCTCCTTGATGATTGATCAGAATCCAACTCAAGCGCTGTTCGGTTCTCGTCGGGTCCTCACTATAGTTTTGATCCAGGTGGTTGTCAATGGGCTGACGGTTCTCATTTTTGTGAGACGCAACTTCCATTTTCGGGTAAAATGACTCGCCGTTGAGCTGACGGAAACGCCGCAACAGTCGGGCCTGATGGCCGGCCGGTAATTGCAGCGGTTGTCGAAGAAGTGATAGCTTGTTCTATCTAATTAAATCCTAATGGAGGAGTTTGGTATGCGTATTGGCATTTTGACGGGGGGCGGAGACGTTCCGGGCCTGAATCCTTGCATTAAAGCAGTCGTAAATAGGGCAATGGATGAGAAGCAAGAAGTCACTGGAATTCGAAGGGGGTGGTGGGGCCTTCTTCATTACAATCCCAATGACCCTGAGTCGTTGAGCAAGTGCACCATAAAACTGGATAACAGCGTGGTCAGAACGATCGACCGCTCCGGCGGGACGTTCCTCCATACATCGCGGACTAACCCTGCAAAGGTAAAGCCTGCCGATGTGCCGGAATTTCTGAGAGAGCCGGGTTTTGACGCCAATACCGACAAACAGGTCAGAGATTTCACTCCCCACGTCCTTAAGAATCTTGAAAAACTTCAAATTGAGTGCCTGATCCCAATCGGTGGTGATGACAC
>DATKMG010000798.1:0-19348 GCA_035541995.1 Terriglobia bacterium | reverse complement strand
ACATCAGCACGAAGTTGTTGGCCAGAACCAGGGTGAGCATGGAGAACATGAAGAGGTTCAGGTAGGAAAAGAAGCGATAATAACCGCCTTCATGGGCCATGTAACCGGTCGAGTAAATATGAATGATGAACCCGATTCCAGTCACCACCAGGATCATGACTGCGGAAAGAGGGTCGAGTTGAAAACCCCAGGGAACGGAGAAAGGGGAAAGCGCGCCGTTGTGGAGTTCTCCAAGCCCCGCGTTGATCCATTCGAACAGGTTTACCCTGATCATTCTTTCGTCGGAAGGAAGACTCGAGAGCTGAAAAACGGCGGCCAAAGAAAAAAGAAAAGCCAGACCAACCAGTCCACAGCCAATAATATCAACGGACTTCTTGGGCAGTTTCTTCCCTAAGACACCATTCAAGAGGGCGCCGGCTGCAGGAAAAAGAGGGATAAACCAGATCAGGTTCAGAAAACTCATACATCACCCGAATCGTTCATAGACACACCCCTTACGTTGCACATCAAGGCGCGGCAGGATCGATGATAACTCCAATTCGTTAATGTAAATAGGGAATCCCCAAGCCGAATGGCGTCAATAGAGATTCGGCACTGCCAGTCCCGCCTGACAGTGCTAAGTCTTGCATGCCTCGAATATCGAAACGCCTTTGTAACACACTGGTTTTTCAAAAGTCAACAAACGAGTGGGGGTGGATAGTAATGGGTCATCAGTGCGGACTCCGTCAGGAGTTCCCTAGGGTTGGACATTTATGAGGCAAGATTGGCATCTTTTATGGAATGCGCCGGCAGAGCTTGGGACGGCGGTCCCACGCGGCGACGGCGCTTTGGCTCGGAGTGGCCAGAGAGCCTTTGGATCAGCGATTCGAGCGGGCCAATCGAATCCAAAGTCGCGCTACAAACATTCAGCTCCTGACGGAGCTGGTTGCCCCTTTAACTAACCCATTGCGTGGACATCCATTGAATATTCCTCGACGATTCTGCTCCATGATAGGATTATCTGGGTCAGGCCTGGAATTATCTGAGGCTGAGACTAATAATTGTCTAGCCTGCAAGCCCAGGGGGGAAATCATGTTGGCCGCAAAAACAAAATTCTTGCTACCTTGTCAACTGCTGCTGCTCGTCGGTTTGGCGGCCCCATCACTGTTATGCGGACAAACCAAGCTAAAGCCGGGCTTTAACATCTTCTCACCCGAACAGGATGTGGAGATCGGGAAACAGTCGGCGGCCGAGGTGGAGAAGCAGATGCCCATTTTGAATGATCGGGGCCTCCAGGACTATTTGACCCGCGTCGGGCAAAGGCTCGCGGCTGTTACTCCCGGAGCAAAGTACCCCTACCAGTTCAAGCTGGTGAATGTCTCTGACGTGAACGCTTTCGCCCTGCCGGGAGGATTCATGTATGTCAATCGAGGATTGATTGAGGTGGCCCGGAATGAAGGTGAACTTGCCGGTGTGATGGCCCACGAAATTTCTCACGTTGCTTTACGTCACGGAACAAATCAGGCCACCAAAGCCTCACTGGCCCAGATGGGAATCGGGGTGCTTACGGGAGGGGGCGGAACCACGGCACAAATCATGGGATCCCTCGGGGGCTTCGGCTTGAATTCTCTTTTCCTTAAGTTTAGTCGGACTGCCGAGCAGCAAGCCGACGTCATGGGATCTCAAATCATGGCTAAGGCCGGCTATGACCCGTTGGACATGGTTAGCATGTTTGAGACCCTGCGCCAGGAGTCCGGTCATGATCCGACTGCCTTCGAGAAGTTCTTTAGCGATCATCCTGCCCCGGCAGATCGAGCCGAGCGCATCCGCCAGGAAGCCAGCATGCTCACTTCCTACCCGAGGTCTGCGCCGGTGGGAAATTTCGCCCAAATCAAGTCTAGCCTGCAACACTTGCCTAAAGCCAAGTCCCTGGCCCAACTTCAAGGACAGGCGCCCCAACCTCAGTCGGGCGGCCAGGGAGGGGGTACTAGCCAGGGAACAGGAGGCAGCCAGCCAGCGAGTGCCTCGATCGAACTGCCTTCGCAGACCTTCCGGTCCTACCAATCACGCAGCGGGCTTTTCCGGGTGAACTACCCGGACAACTGGCAGGCTGTGGAGGACAAGCAAGGCTTCGAGGTCACGATTGTACCAAAAGGCGGGGTGGTCCAGTCTGCGGAAGGCGGACAGATCATTTATGGGGTAATCGTCAATTGGTTTGATCCAAACCAGGCCGGTTCCCGCCGAAGCAACGGGCCCTTTCGTGGACAAGACCGGCTGGAACAATACACCAATTCTCTGGTTGAGAACCTTCTCCAGACCAATTCGTATCTGCAGGTCGATTCCAGTTCCTTGCGTCGCGATAAACTCGACAAGGCTGTGGCGCTTCGGCTTGTTCTCACTGGCCAGTCCCCTGCGACCGGGAAGAAGGAGAAGGTCACGGTTTACACCCGGGAGATTGCTCGGGGCGGCCTGGCCTACGCTCTGTTCATCGCGCCGGGTGACCGGCCGGAACAGGTAGCCGAGGCCTACCGCCAGATGCTGGCCAGCCTGCGTTTTCAGAATGATTGGCACCCCTAATCCGGGTCATCAAGCTGACTGTTCTTGAAATTATTTTAAAATTACTAAATTGCGGACTAGTGTGGGAGGCTAAAATTGCGAACCTGTAGAATACTTTTTGGAACCGCCCTTGTTGGGGCCCTGCTGTTGACAATCGCCACGAAATCATTGCCCATTCTTGCAGCGGGAGCAGGTTTCAACTCGGATGAAGACAGCCAGAGCGCCATATTGGAAGCCTTTGCTCAAGTGAAACCGATCGACGCTCACGCACATGTTTTCAAGGATGACCCGGCGTTCATCGACCTCATGAAACGCTTGAGGTTGGGGTTCCTTGACATTTGTGTGATAGATGATCGAGATCCCTACTTCAAAGAACTGGAGCCTCAGCGCAACCAGGTACTGAGCGTAGTTCGCATGAGTTCAGGTCAGGCTGCCTTTTGTACGACTATCAGCCCATATGACTTTGAAGAGCCAGGATTCAGCCAAAGGGTTGTCCGTCAGCTCAATAAAGACTTCTCGGATGGGGCCGTCGCCGTAAAGATCTACAAGACCATTGGCATGGAGATCAAGACGAAAGCGGAGAAGTACCTGATGCCCGATGATCCTGTATTTGCGCCGATCTATAAGGCTATTGCAGAGCGGAATCGGACAGTTGTCGCCCACTTGGCCGAACCCGATTCGTGCTGGGAACCTCCTAATTCTGCCAGCCCTGACTATGAATATTACAAACAGCATCCGGAAGAATACGCATATCTCCATCCCGAATGGCCTTCCAAAACAGCCATTCTCGCTGCACGCGACCATGTGCTGGCAGAGAATCCCAAACTTCTGATGGTGGGCGCCCACCTGGGCAGCATGGAAACAAATGTCGATGAGATCGCCAAACGCTTTGACCGTTACCCTAATTTCGCCGTCGACACTGCCGCTCGTGTCCCGTACTTCATGCTTCAGCCACGCGACAAAGTCCGGGCCTTTCTGATCAAATATCAAGACCGGGTTCTCTACGGCACGGATCTGGAATTTATGCAGCAAGGAAAGATAGAGGATACTCTCAAGGAATGGAAGAGCACTTACGAACGAGACTGGAAGTACTTTGCGACGAACCAGTCAGTCGAATACAAAGGCCACCAAGTCCAGGGTCTTCAGCTACCGGAACCGGTTTTGCATAAGTTTTTTCACGACAACGCCGTACGATGGATTCCGGGAATTGCCGGCAAGGCCAAGTAATCATTTCTGCGGAATTCCACTGGAATCACAGACGGGAGTTAGTATGGCTGAGTTATTGATTCTTGGTTGAGGGAACGGCCATGACTGCACATAAATGTGCGCAATTTACCCCCTGTTTCCAAGATTTGGGACAGTCCTGTGGATGGCCCGACATCAGATCCTTCCCGCGCTTGTCCACCATGATGGTGTACGAAGGTGTACTAACGGTTTTGTATTTCCACTTCCAACATCATGGGTCAAGCGCTGAGGAATGCCCTTTTCTGCGTCAATGACATAAATCTCGGAGTAGTCGGGACCCCATTTATCACGCGTCCAAGGAAGGATCGGGGCAACAGAACGGTCTTTTCCCTGGTAATAAAAGACTGTCATACATCGACTTGGCTCGGCGCCGCCAACGAAAATGGCAATCTACTCGGCGAATGTGCAAGCGCTAATCCGCCACTGGTCGCCAGAGGATCTGATCGCATGATTGCTTATCGATGCCGATCATGGCAGCATTATGGAAAAAAGTCACAAGGAGGATCAATCGATGAGTTCATCATCCCGGATTAAGGGCGCCATTATCGGCTGTGGTTACTTCGGACAGATTCATCTGGGCGCCTGGCGGGCAATTCCGGAAGTTGAATTGATTGCTGCTTGTGACTTGAATCTCGAACGAGCCAAGACGGCGGCGCCGCATGCTTACTCCAACGCCGAGGAAATGTTGGACCGCGAGTCTGTCGATTTCGTCGACATTGCCAGTCCCGTCGCTTCCCACCTTGAACTGGTCCGGTTATGCTCGGCTCGAGGACTCCCCACGAGTTGCCAAAAACCGATGGCACCCTCCTGGAATGACGCGGTAGCTATGGTTGAGGCAGCCGAGGCGGCGGGAATTTTCCTGATGATTCATGAGAACTGGCGATGGCAGCCCTGGTATCGCAAGGCGAAGGAGATTATTGAGCGGGGCGATATCGGCCACCCCTTGGGCTACTGGTTCCGCACACGTTGCCGCGATGGCATTGGACCGGACCCATATCCAAAACAGTCCTATTTCCGTCGACTGCGTCGCTTTCTGATTGACGAAACCCTTGTCCATTACATCGATACGGCGCGCTTCCTATTCGGCGACATCGCAACTATCTATGCTGAGGCGAGGCAGGTCAATTCTGCAATTGTGGGGGAGGACCAGGCGATTTTAGTCCTCAGGCATACCAATGAATTGATCGGGACCGTCGATGGGCACAGGTTCCTTAATCCGGAACCCGATGGTCCGGCTGTGGGTGAAGCGGGCTTCGAAGGAGAGGACGGTTCCATTCGGATCTTGGCGACTGGCGACATTTGGCACGGCACTGAGAGGGTCTGGGAAAACCGCGTTGTCGAAGGCTACCGGGGCGACAGTGTCAGGGCCACTCTGCGGCACTTCCTCGATTGCCTGAAAAATGGAACGACCTGTGAAAGCGGCGCCCGCAATTACCTCAAGACGTTCGCAGCCGTGGAAGCGGCCTATCGCAGCATCGCTGAAAAGCGTGCCATCCCTTTGTCTGATCCTCAATTCGCAATCGGAGCGTCCACTTGAATTCTAACTTCTGCGAATTCGAGCGACGAACGGCCAACTTCAGCTTATCTATACGCTCTTTAGCGTGAGTTCCTCACCACGAAGACCCAAAGGCACCAAGATGACTCCGCGGGTGCAGCGTCGAGGTCTATTCTGCGCGCCCAACACTTTCAGCCTGGCGTAAACAACTCATGTTGAGATTACCTGCAGATCCAAGGCGGCCGATCTTTGGAAGGTATGTTTGTGTCTTAGTGCCTTGGTGTTAGGAAATGCAAGCTGGCACATCACAAAGCACGGTCGAGGATCATCCTGCAAATTCCTCTTTCCGGACCCGCTCGCGGCTCGCAATATATCCGGCAAGAGCGGCCACTCCTGCAGCTAGAGAAAAAGCGGCCATGGGTATAGCGAAACTGCCCGTGGCGTGCGTGACTTTTCCGACAGCCCACATTGCCTGTGCGCCGGCAAGCGAGCCGCAGCCGCTCAGTATTCCAAGGGTTGTTGAGACATTTTTCCGGGAAATATCCTGCGCCATGGTGAGGTACATCGCTATCCAAATACCCAGCCCGATGTTTACTCCAGCCAAGATACCAACAGCCTGGTAAAGATGAGGAAGGAACGGAACAGCAGCGCAAAAGAGAAGGGGGGCAGTCGCCGCTAGAAACACGATTCGGCGCGCATTCAAGACCGAATAGCCACGGCGAACCAGCCCAAGGATCACCGTGCCGCAGAGCAGGTTCCCAAGGCCAAGCCCCAGATAGATCGCGGTCAGGATCCATCCAAGTTGTCGGCCCGGCGCTAAACCGCGCTGTTGAGCAAAATAGGTAGGAAGCCAGTTGACGCTAAAGTAAAGAAACGGATTCACAATGATAGACACGATAAGGACCGGAATGAAACGCGGGCTCGTGACGATCTCGGCGAAAATGCGAAACTGAAAGCCTGATCGTCCGCTTTGCCGAGCCTGTGGCTCTCGCCAGACCGGCTCGAGTTCCTTCCTGCGCGTAGCAAACAACCATGTGGCCCACCACACCACTCCGAGTGCGCCAACCAGGAAAAAAGCCCATCGCCAGCCCCTGGCCGCTGAGATCCCCAGGATAATGCCCGGCGCAATCAGGGCTCCCACGCTGGTCCCGCTGGTAAAAATGCCATTCCCAAGTGCCCGCTCGCTGGGTTCCATCGTCCGCGCCACGATCCGGACAGCGGCCGGCCAATTGGCTGACTCCATGACACCTAGCAGGAGACGAAACACGATCAGGCTGGCAAATCCATTGGCAAGACCCGTCATCATTGAGACGGCCGACCAGGCCAGCACTGCAGCTCCAAACACCCAGCGCAGGTGCACCCGGTCCAGAATCGGTCCCACGGCGAAATGACAGAGTGTGTATGTGTAGTAGAAGACAGCGAACAACCATCCCAGGTCCTCGTTATCGAGGTGCATGTCTATGCGGAGGATCGGCGCGAGGAGGCTCAGGGTCTGACGGTCCAGGTAGTTGAGCGTGGTTGCCAGAAAGAGAAGGCCACATATCTTCCATTTAGTTGCTATACGGGGACGACGAATCATCCTTCAATCCTCAGAATTTCCTTCCCAGGGATCACTAGATGGGTGATTTTGACACCAAAGTGTTTTTCCCTTCACCGGGGACAGGGACGAACGCAAAGCTTCCGTCTGAAGACCTGGCCCCAATTGCAGTTCGACTCTGTGAGCTCATTTCAATCTCGGCCTCACCGTTGAGACATAGCAAGGAATCATTCGAGTTTCCAGGTATTGAAAAGAGAACATCGAGTCCTGACTTCCATCCAGCCGGAGTTCGAATCGCAGACGGGCATTATACCGTAAATTCCAATACTGACATGGAGCGTTTGGGCCTCTGGACGAAAACAAAGTGGCCGGAGTAGATGAAATGCAGAAGGCGTCCTGGAAGGAAGAAAGCGACTCGCAACGGGTTGTGCTGTGAGGTTGCCCACACGATGGTCCTAGTAGCATTTTGACGAATTGGTGTAGCGCCTAGAGGGAAATCTCACGCTGGAGGTATCAATCCGATGTAAAATCTGCCGCCAAGAACCTCTTGTACCTTTATGGAGAAATCATGTCCACTTCCAGATTGCTCGTAAGTTTTGTCATTCTTCTTTTAGTGTCCGCCGTCGTGACCACGATCGATTGCGGTTACCAATCGTCCAAGACGGGCTCGCTTCAGCCCGCTTCCGGTGCGGGAGGTGTAGACTTCGCCGGCATGGATCGTTCAGTCAAGCCAGGGGATGACTTCTTTGCTTACGCCAACGGCGCATGGGTCAAGGCTACGGGAATTCCTCCAGACCGCTCAAGCTATGGCCTGGATGCCAAGCTGGCTGAGGAAGCCAACCTGCACACCCGAGCCCTGCTCGAGGAAGCGGCGAAGAGCACAGCCCCGGCGGGCTCCGATGAACGCAAGGTTGGGGATTATTATGCGGCTTACATGGACGAAGCGGCCATCGAGGCCAACGGTCTGAAGGTTCTCCGCAGCCAGCTGGCACAGGTTGCAGCGGTTTCCAACCGGCAGGCCCTGGCAGCGTCGATCGCACGGACCCTTCGAACCGACGTCGACCCGTTGAACAACACCGACTTCCACACGCATCACCTGTTCGGGGTGTGGGTTGCACAGGACTTCAACCAGCCGGCGCGCAATCTACCCTATCTCCTGCAGGGAGGTCTCGGCATGCCAGACCGCAAATACTATCTTGACGAGTCCCCCCGCATGGCCGAGATCCGAGCTAAATACAAGACCCACATCGCGACCCTTCTCAAGCTGGCGCGCATCTCCACTGCCAAGGCTGACGGGATTTTCGACTTGGAAGCCAAAATCGCCAAAGTCCACTCGAGCCGAGAGGACTCAGAGGACGTGCAAAAGGCAAACAACCCCTGGAAGCGGGAGGATTTCGCTGCCAAGGCGCCGGGCCTGGATTGGGGTGCCTTTTTCAAGGCTGCAGGTCTGGAGGGGCAGTCCACCTTAATCGTTTGGCAGCCCAGCGCAATCATTGGCGAGGCTTCCCTGGTCGGCAGTGAGCCGCTTGAGACCTGGAAAGACTACCTCAGCTACCAGATTCTGGATGATGCGTCAAGCCTCCTCCCCAGTGCCTTTGTCCAGGAGTGGTTTGCTTTTTATGGCAAGGTTCTATCTGGTACTCCGCAACTCCGGGAACGTTGGAAGCGGGCCGTCGACTCCTGCAACCTGGCCCTGGGCGAGGCGGTGGGGCAGCTCTATGTGCAGCACTATTTCCCGCCGGGGTCTAAGGCAAAAGTGGAGGCGATGGTAGCGGATCTCACTCAAGCCTTCGGTAAACGCATTGACAATCTGCCTTGGATGTCGCCTGAGACAAAAGCAAAGGCCAAGGAGAAACTTGCGACCCTGAAGGTTGGAGTCGGTTATCCTGAAAACTGGCGCAGCTACACCGGCTTGGAGATCACGCGAGACAATCCATTGCTCAATTCCTTCACGGCAAAACTCTATGAGTACCGGCGTAACCTCGCCAAGCTCGGCCAGCCGGTGGACCGCTCCGAATGGTGGATGACGCCTCAAACTGTCAACGCGGTCAACCTGCCAATCCAGAACGCGTTGAATTTTCCTGCAGCGATTTTACAGCCACCTTACTTCGATCCGAAGGCTGACGCAGCCAATAATTACGGTGCAATCGGGGCGGTGATCGGACATGAGATCAGCCACAGTTTCGACGACCAGGGCAGCCAGTTCGATGCCGCGGGCCGGTTGGCGAATTGGTGGACCCCTGCGGATTTGTCTCATTTCAAGGAAGCCTCTTCCCGGCTTGTCGCTCAATATAATGCATATCATCCATTTCGTGACCTCGCGGTCAATGGACAGCAGACGCTAGGTGAGAATATTGCCGATGTGGCGGGGCTTGCCGCCGCCTATGATGCCTATCGGCTCTCGCTAGGCGGGAAGCAGGCGCCCATCCTCCAAGGGCTGACGGGCGACCAGCAGTTCTTCATCAGCTTTGCTCAGAGTTGGCGGGAGAAATTCCGGGAGCCGTTGCTTCGGCAACTGATAGTGACAGACGGCCACGCACCTTCCGAATACCGTGCCGACACCGTACGCAACATCGACGCCTGGTATGACGCATTCCACGTGGTGCCCGGACAGGCACTCTACCTCGCGCCGGGAGACCGGGTCCGCCTCTGGTGAAGTTCGAGGGTGCCTTCCCTCGGCACCTCGTCGATCTATTCATCGGGATAACTATGAGTTAGGTTAGGAGGAAACCCTGGTTACTTCAGTCGGGAAAGAGCGAAATTTCTTCACTGATTCTATGTGGGCGGAGGGAGGTTGCAGATATGGCGCAATACCCGATGTTGGAGCTATCCGGATTGGACTGGTGTTACGTCCTGAAAATCTCTCTACGTGGCAAGACTCCCGGCTTCAGTATACATTGCCAGGATATTTGAGACGGGAGTATCGACCTGAATATTGTGTGTCGGGGAAAGGATGTACCCCCCGTCGTGCCCCAGTACTTCGACCCGCTCTCTGGTCACGCG
The DNA here is from genome assembly GCA_035541995.1 of Terriglobia bacterium. Taxonomy (GTDB): domain Bacteria; phylum Acidobacteriota; class Terriglobia; order Versatilivoradales; family Versatilivoraceae; genus DATKMG01. Next base: position 9,533 of record DATKMG010000798.1, on the reverse strand, counting down.
GCGAACCTCGTCTTCCGTGCCTCTGGGCAGCGTACTTTGTACGTCCATTCCGCCATGAAAGCACAGCTTCTCCCCAAAGATCACCTTGATTTCCCTCGGATCCATGCCATCCGCACTGAACTGCAAAACGTCCAGAACGTCCACACCAATATCGATAAGAGCCGGGATGAATGGGCGCACGGCCCCGCAGGAGTGGTACATTACGCGCGCACCGAGTTGGTGTACACGTTGGTTCAGGCGCTGGTGATGAGGCGCAATGAGCTCCTGCCAACAGCGTTCAGATACCACTCTCCCATGCTGGTGGGCGATGTCGTCGCTTGTCCAGACCAAGTCGATGCGTTCTCCAACAGCGGCCATCACCTGTTCCAGGAGACCGATGTAGAAATCCGTCACGTGCCGCATGATTTCGTATGGCAATTCGGGTTTTTCAACAAGGTCAACAAGAAACTGTTCTAAACCTCGAAGGTACCAGGCAATCTCGAAGATGCCTCCGGGATCACCAAACTCCTCAAGCGCTATGGCATAGGATCCCTCTTCGTCCAGTCGCCGGATCTCCAAAGCCAGGGACTCAGCGTTCCACCACGCCGGTCGCGGCCAGGGATAGTCTGCCAGGTCGCAGGGATCTGTTATCTTCGCGAGCGGATGCTCGACAATCTCCTCGTAGACCCCATCGGGATGAGGTACCGGCCGACGGCGAACTCCCCATGGATCGCTCCATTCTCCATTCGCACCACGAGCCAATCCAGGGCCCACATATGACTGTCGAGGATGCCGGAGATCCACACCGAGATGACGGAGTACTTCCTCTGAGTCAACAATCGACAGCTGTTGTTTCAACTTAGCCCAAGTTTCAGGTGTGGCTAGGAAGTCCACCGGCACCCGGTCGGTCTCTTGATGGGCAAGGGCCAACAGCACTCTTTCGCGAGACGTGAGTTCTGGTGTCTTTTTCATTCAATCATCTTTGTGGATAAACCAGCAGCAGTAAAAGACGGCATACAAACAGAGCGTCCCCGTGCTCTGCCCTGAAAGGCCAAAGGCGAATCGACAACATCGCGGCGAGGACTCGAACCCATTTCCTTCGGCGCAGTGACTCCAGATCGCCCCCTGCTTTTGTCGCTTCTCGTGCTCCGCATAAACCGCTGTCAAGCTATGCTATAATCGAGCGTTTCCTTTCGTCAATTCATAAAGAGCTCGCTCTTACTATGCTAGAGCAAAAGCCCGGTAAGCCCGCGTACGATGTCTTCCTGAGTCACAACAGCGCTGACAAGCCTGCCGTTGAAGCTCTGGCGGCTCGTCTCGAGGATGAAGAAGGACTGAAAGCTTTTCTTGACATTTGGCACCTGGTTCCTGGCGAACCGTGGGAAGAGGCCCTTGAAGCCGCGCTTGAAAGCAGTGCTACCTGTGCGGTCTTTCTTGGTCCTGGGGGTTTGGGTTCCTGGGAGAGTGAGGAGATGCGGGCCGCTCTGGATGAAAGGACCCGGAGCCGGTCTTTCCGTGTGATCCCGGTTTTGCTGCCTGGAGCCGATCCTAAGGAGCCCAATACGCTCCCATTGTTTCTACGACGAACGACCTGGGTGGACTTCCGATCTGGACTGGATAATGCGGATGCCTTTCGACGCCTGGTCGCGGGAATTCGAGGCCAGTCCCCCGGACGCACCGAGACCGAAATTCCATCTATCGACCAGCCTGGACTTGCAGCATCAACTTTCCGGACGTGGGCTAGCAACAACCGTATTAAGCTACTCTTGTCAACCCTGCTTATTCTGTTGGGAGTAACGGCTGCACTTGTATTCATGACACATTTCCCAAAGTCTGTCCCGAAGGATCAAAAACCTCTCTTGTCGGAGAATCCGTCCCAGAAAAAGACAACAGAATTATTGGCTATGGCAAGACTGCAGAGTAATGGCGGAGACTATACTCGGGCCTGGGAATTGACGGGCCAGGCCCTCCAACTCCAGCCGGACTCACCTGCCGTGCAGAAAGAACAAGCTCAGATAGCCATGACCTGGCTTCGGAATATAAGGATCAAAGAGGGGCAATCCTTCACGGAAATCGCAGATAAGATCCTCCCCTGCCTTTATCGGAGTGTTACAACGGAGACAGGTGCACCGGTAGCAGATTCTCTTGCCCACATTGGATATGCGAATTTCCTGAAGCGGAGAGAGGGGACATTCGGGCTCAAAATTGAAGATGATTTCAGGGACGCGTTGAAACAGGATCCTCAGAATGTCTATGCGCACACCTTCTGGGGTTTCTGGATACTCTGGCAGGGTGGTGAATTGAGTGAGGCCAATCCTCACTTTCGGGCTGCCTTGAAGACCGGCAGAGAGAGGCCCTTTGTCAGGAGCTTTCAAATCGCCGCGTTGTCGAACGTCGGTAACCCTGACTATGTCATCGAGCTCATCCGGGTCATGGACGACATGCGAAAAAATCAAGAAGATCTTGAATTGGACGAACGTCATCGGATTGAAGGGTATGTTTACTACTTGTATCGTCGCGAAGTAATCCAGAAACTCTCAGCATTGCCTTCAACCGATCATCTGGCTACTTACTTATGGCTGATTCAAGGATTCAAGGATGTCGGCATGCGCCATCACTTCATTATTGCACGTCTCACAGAAGCAACGGGCGATTTGTCGAAGGCTCTTTCGCTCTATCGGTCCCTGCAATCCGATCCAGAGTTCAGAACGTTCGCACTCAGCAGCGAGGTCGAAGCAGGGATCAAACGGTGCAAAGGCGGGCCCGCGTGAAATGGCTGCATTTCTCGTCGTTCCTCGTCATTAGACCATTTTCTTATTCCTCAAAGAACGCGGTCGTCCCGCCAACCCATTCGAGATTAGCCACCTCCGGGGGCTCGTCAGGAGTCCCCTGTTTGTAGATGAAGGCAACGTTCAAGGAAACCGGCTGTCCGAGCGGCGGGGAATGAATGCGCGCATACCACGCCGCTCGGACGGCCGAGATTGATTGAGTTTTTCTGCTTGGCTACAGACGGAGCTGGTTCCCAGTTCGACTGACGATTGGCTGAGAACTAAGGATGATAATAACCATGATCGCATCTCAAACCTCGGGACAGAATGACGCACCGTTGTCGTTCCCCATCCTGCTTAATCACTTCTATGTGGTTCTAGATTCTGCCACGTACGTTGCCATCGAGCGTGACGCATTCCTGCAAAGAGAGTTCGCTGTTTCCGAGCAACGCACTACCGTGCGCACTGACCGCACCTATACAGGCCTGTACTTCTATGGGATTAATACCTATTTTGAGTTTTTTGACGTCGCCAAGGGATCGGGATATCGGGTCGGTGATAGTGGAATCGCTTTTGCCGTTGAGCAACCGGGCGCTATCAATTCACTGGAAAATCTTTTGGGCGCTGATCCGCCGACCCTTGTCACCCGACAATCAGGCAAAATTCAAGTTCCCTGGTTTTTCATGCTAAAGTCACTCAACCGTCCCCTTGAATCTGGAATGAGTACCTGGATTATGGAATATCATCCACGATTCTTAGCTGAATGGCATCCAGAGGCTAAAGGCAGCGAGACGGGAATTAGCCGGCGGCAGATACTTCAACGCTATGCGCTGATTTTGAGGGCCCAATCGGTTCCAACCTATCTTCAGGATGTAACTGAAATTACCCTAGCCGCGGAGAAGGAGGTAACAACCCGCTTGGCGGAGCAGTGCAAATTGTTCGGTTACCACTCCCACACCGATGGCGATGCAGCGATACTGGAGGGTTTGGATATTGTGTTGCGATTGGTCCCTGAAACCAGCTCGAGACACGGGATCCAGCAAATCACATTGCGTGTCAGCAGTGTACCACAGGAGCAGAGGGTGTTTCAGTTCGGGCCGAAGTCGGTCCTCAGGTTTCATGACAATGGAACGGCAACCTGGGTGTTCTAGGAATCAGAGTACTGAACTTCAAGAGTGGGAGCATTTGCATCGAATGTGCGATGGAACTTTGGTTCATACTCGCAGACTTCCAACAAGAATAGACTAAACCTTAACACAAGGAGTAGTCCGATGAATTCAACTTCAGACCCAAAACGGGAGTTATTACGGCATACAGTTGCGACTCTGGCCTATCGGGGAGGAAAGACACTCCGTGACGCCCCTGCGAGCTTTGCCACGATGCGGATCAAGGAACAATCCCGTTCACCCGTCGAGATCCTGGCCCATATCGGCGATCTTTTGGAATGGTCGTTGTGGCTGGCGAAAGGACAGCACGTTTGGAAGGACTCGGCACCGCTGCCGTGGGAGCGTGAGGTGGCGCGCTTCTTTGAAAGGCTGCAACTGTTTGAGGTTTACCTGGCATCAGACACGCCACTCGGATCTAAACCTGAGAAACTCTTTCAGGGGCCGATTGCCGACGCGCTCACCCATGTCGGTCAGATTGCGATGCTGCGGCGACTGGCAGGGTCTCCGGTCCGGGGCGAAAACTACTTTAAGGCGGATATCGTGGCAGGTCGGGTTGGGCCTGACCAATCTGCTGCGAGAAGAGAGTTCGATTAGAGGCATCAAACTGCCTGATGGTTTAAACGATCTCCTCTTTCGCCGGGTCCCACTTGACTTTCTTCTCCCGCTTGAAGGCTTCGACCGACATCAAGAGAGCCACTGCTTCTTCAAACGCACGATCCACGTGGCAGCGGGGTAACTCGCGAGAGCGGACACAGTCGATAAAGTTCTGCATGTGAGAGCTGACCTGCAATTCCCCTTCGTGATAGACATAGTCCGGCGGGATTGCAGTCTCCAACGGCTTAAGCCCCATCTGCTGGGCTGCTTTTCGCGCCTCCGCCGACACTTTTCGCGCTGCCATCAACTTGTCATAATGGTCCGGCTTCCACTCCGCTGCAAAAGTCCGGCAGAATTCGGGGGAGACTTCCAGCGTCATGTCCCGTCCCAGGTATTGAGCCATTTCACCGGCATGAGTGTTGTGGAAGGTGCAGGCGAAAGTGACGGCGAGGTCCTGTTTGGGATAGTCAAATAAGACGTGCCACATGTCTGGCACCTCCCGATCATTCTTCCAGAAATACTTGCCTCCCTGGGTGACAGCGCTCTCGGGAATTCCCATCCCCAGAACCATGTTCACAGAATCCCACAGGTGGCTCAACAAGTCTCCGGCAATTCCGGTCCCGTAGTCCCAATAGCATCGCCACGTGAAAAAACGCTCCGCTTCAAAAGGGCGTTTGGGAGCATTGGCGAGAAAGCGCTCCCAGTCGATGGTCTCGGGACTGGCATCTTTAGGCATCTCGGTAATACTGTAATCTGTATAGAATTTCCATTCCGGTTTGTCGCTGGTGCGATCAATGGTGGTCCGGACAAGAGGGACCTTTCCTAATGCGCCGGAGCGGAAAATCTCTCGCGCCTTGTGAAATGTGGGCAGGCTGTTGTAGTGGTGTCCCAACTGCATCACGACCTTGTTTTCTTTGACCGCTTTTCGCATGTTCTTTGCTTCAGCAACACGAGTGCACCATCCTTTTTCCACGTAGATGTCCTTCCTCGATTCGGCGGCTGCGATAGTGATCGGTGCATGCCAGAAGTCCGGCACAGCAATGATGACCGCGTCAATCCCTTTGTCCTCAACCGCCTTTTCCCATTCTTTGACAATGCGCACGTTTTTGTTGGAGCAAAGATTCTGCGCCCGGCTGATGTTGCCCTTATAGAGGTCACAAATAATCCGGATCTGCGTATTGGGAACCGATTGAACTGATTGTAAAAGGTAGTGCCCTTGTGTCCCGACGCCAATACAGGCCACACTCACTATGTCATTAGGACTCTTCTGGGCAAGCAGGGCAGGGGCACGATTAGCGGCAGCTGTCAAACCGGCGCCTGCTGCGGCCAAGCTCTTCATGAAGGTTCTTCTGCCATGGGGCTTCCGCTGATTCATAGTCTCTCCTGTCCGGTCCAGATTCCTGTATTCCACCTAGTCTAGAGACGAATTACAATTCGGCTCGAGGGCTTAAGCTATCGTTCCTCATTCCCCGACGCAATCAAAAGTTGAGGCTAGAGGGGGAATCCCGAGATGCAGCTCGACCGCGCTGTTTGTTTCCTGTTGACTCTTACATGTCATAGTGACATCTCATGGTGGTCCCTGGTACCGCGCTTATGCCGTCCAGACTCGCTCGCGTTTTTCGTGTGTCTGCGCCGCTTCACATACCAGCCCGACGTTCTGTTCGACTTGGAAGTCGTACATCCCCACGTTGACAAAATCCGCTCCGCTCTTGAATGCCATGTCGAATCCGTCCTTGGGCTCAAGCCGGCCCGCGCCCAATACCTTAAAGGCAATCCACGGCTTGCGGATGGTCTTCATTAACGCGGCAATGTCTCGCACCTCCTGCGACTCGTAGCCCACGCTGTTGATTGTTTTGAAGTAGAAATCCGGGTCAATTTTCTGCTGTTCGGCCCGGATCGGCGTTTCCATCGAATGCGACCCGATTCCAGCCAGCAGGCCATTCTGCTTGATGAACGAAACCACCTCGGCTACGAGGTCCAGCTTCCCATCCTTCACGAATGTGTCGGCAATTCCACCCTGGGCGTACGCCCCCACCGCGCCATTGTCGATCGCCAGTTTAATGTTGTCCTTCAGATTGTCTACCTTGGGGTAGGTTTGGGCGATCCACTGGATCTTCCCGCCCCTCTCTTTGCGATAGCGTTTCAGGATGCCGACGATGTGGTCGTCAGTTCGTAGAATGGTGGTGTTAATCCCGCTTTGCTCGCACAATTGAAGCGTCTCTAAGATCTTTTCATCAGTGAAGTAATGCTTAAGGACGTCGGCAACATAGAGCAGGTTCCCACTGTGCGCGAATGCACTGAAAAGGTTGCCCCCGCAAATCAGGCGGCTCACTTCGCATTTCCCGATGTGCCCCATTGGCAACCGCGAGGAGGCGGGCTTTGGTTTGACCGGTCCGTTTGCTTCCATCCATGCTTTAAGCGGACGTGTATCGAAGGTGAGCCCCGCGGCTGCTGCTGCGGTTCCAAGAAAAACGCGACGATCCAGGTTCATCGGCATGAAAAACCTCCACCATAAGTTCACATGAATCCACAGCGACTGCTCATACGACTTTCGTTCCCGGTCAGAGTATACACTCGAAACGCCTTCCGTGTGTCAACGATCCAAATCCTGTTCTTACAGGTACTGCACTGTCGTTGTTGCCGGGTAAGCCGTCTTAATTGCCGCGAGGTTTCCTCACCATGAAGGGCCTGAGGAGCCAAACAACTTTAGAGCAAGTAAGTCTTCGTCTCTCTGCCAGCGTTTTCAGATTGATGATGTTGATAGGACAACCCCGCTTGTCAAGCTCCAGACTATGTTGACTCCTGAATTCCGGGAGGACAGGTCCTGCACACGGTGGAGCTCGACTGCAAAACCGCAGACCTGATTGGAAATCCAGCTGGATTCCACATTCTCGCCCTTCATGTTCTTCATGGTTAATTGATCTGAATCCAGTTTGTCACTGATGGGTGAATCCCAAATCTTTCCTGAAAGTGGCAAAGCCTGGCGACAACCTCTTAGGGATTTCCCTGATTAGCGATCCCCCGAATAGGAACCATCGACCCCAAGGCCCATAAGGCCAATCATTTCTTCAGATAGCTCGTGACCTACTCGCGACTGTCCGGCGACGATCATGTGAGCCCCGTGGCATTGATGTACCTGCCCATCAGATCGAAGCTGGCGTCATCTCGCAGCCCACCCGGAGGTGAACGCCATGAAAAAGTTTTCGAGCTTTCGGTCAGCAAACAATTCCCAATTCAATGGTCTGTTGAACTCGGGCGACCCTTGCCGGCGCCTGTCGCTCCTCGATTCCCGATTTTGGCCATGGGGTCTTTTTGAGAAGCTGGTAGTTACATTTACAGTTTGTTTGTTGAGCATCAGCAACGCCTTGAACGCTGAATCCATTGTTAAGTTCAAGGAGATCAACGGATGCCTGATTGTTGTGCCGTTGAGAATTGATGGAAAGGGTCCCCATAACTTCATCATCGATACCGGATCCGATGATACGGCCATTGATCTGGACCTGGTCAACGAGTTGGGCGTTAGCCCTACCAGTTCGGTTACGCTGGTCACGGCGGCCGGGTCGCAGGAGGTCCAGACAGGATATCCTCTTCGCAACGTCCAGCTGGGCTCACGGGTGATCCCCGAAGTCAAGGCGCTGGCTATGAATCTGGAAGCCCTCAAGCCATACAAGATTCGGGGAATTGTGGGGCAGAGTCTCCTTTCTCGATTCAACTATTTTCTTGATTACAAAAGACATGAGATGACCATCGAAGAAAACAACGAACTCTCCGGCCGGCTGGTTGGCAACTCCAGGGTTCTCAGTTTTCAGAAGAGCGAAGGGCGCTGGATGGTTCGTGTCCCAAGAGAAACGGGCCCAGGACTAAAGATGGTTTTGGACGCAGGAGCCAATGAGCTTGTGATGTACGACTGCGAAAATTTGGGTCTCGACATTGACAATGGTTCTCTCCATACGGTTCAAGTGGCCACTAACCTGGGTACACGAGAATTGCATGCAGCGCGCTTGCGCCATTTTGATGTGGGTGGGATCGCGCTGCGAAATCTGACCGTGGTTCTCGCCAAGAACGGCACAGGAGACGAAGCCCGCCCTGAAGATGGTCTGCTCCCGGCCAGATTGTTTAACGCTGTGTACTTCGACAACACCCGGAAGCAGGTGGTATTCAATCCTGAATTCTCCCGCACGGTTCAGGTTGCTGGAAAATGAAAAGGCTGCTTGCGGGGAAATTGATGGGAGAAGTGCGGGCAGAGTGTGGCAGCGATAATAGCTAAAGTTTGGAGTTCCGGCTATAACCGGTATCGCCTGAAGGCTGTACTCCAAACTCATTTTCAATGGCAATGGCGGACAGAACTGGCGTATGGCCCACTTCCATGAAATTCCCCCTTAACAAAGGGGGTCGGCAGCCTAGGCTGCCGGGGGGTTGTTCCTATATCGAGAAAACCGGTCAGACTGGAACAGAGACATCCCCCTCACCCCCTTGGATGGGGGAATCGAGCACATTTTCGTCGGCACTGGCGAACTTGAAAAGGTCATGGGGCACTCTTTTGAAAATCCGGCTTGAAGGTGGGCGCTGCGCTCCGTCGCGGCGATTGCCTGGGTCAAACTGGGTCGCCGCTCGGGGGACAGCGGTCCCACGATAGGCTCCCACACTCCTCCCCAGACCGCAATCTTCATCCGCGGATGGCTTATTCGAATGGTCCCGACGGCCCCCGTCTCAAATGGCGGGGAGCCTGATGTCTTCGCCCCTAACCCGAGTTTCTGCCACGAAGAACTAACGCGGCCACAGGCCTCGTAAGAACCTAGAAAAAGAACTTGATGCAGAACCGGCCAGCAAAACCAGAGTTCATAAGGTCCGCCATTCCGTAGGTGGGATTGACGGAGAAGTTCTTGTGCGGATCAAAGGAGGTCGGGTCGGTCGTCATGCTGGGGTCTTGTGCATAAGTGGTTTGGGAAAACAACTGTTGCCAATTGAACCCCTTTAGAAGATTCACATTGCTAAGATCCAATTGTGTCGACGGATCTCCCACCCG
>DATKMG010000797.1:0-4916 GCA_035541995.1 Terriglobia bacterium | reverse complement strand
GCCTTCAGGTGGGTCACTTTTACGTTATCAAAATCACTCTTTCGCCCTTTCAGAGCTGGGGACGTCTTAGGGGCACTTGTACCCAGGGCTGCGCGGTGGCTTTCAGCGCCTCGCTGGCCGCTGGGCTGGATTATGCTGGTCTTTCAGGCCAGGCTTTCGATGCTTTCCCTCTGTACGTCACTTTTGATTGCTGCTCTAAAAAACTCTGCCCTTGCATCGTGGATTGTGGTAGATTGTCTGGCGAGGGGTTGGCTTGATCTTCCAGCCGGAAGCTTTTTTCTGCACCCAGGGCGGAAAGAAGCGAGTGAATTTCGTTGTTCCACTTGTCGATACGGTTGGTCGAGACTTTCTCGAGCGAGCTGGCTTCTCATGAAAACGCATCCTGCCTCGATTGGTCCTATCCTTTTACTTCCCACTGAAAATTGTTACCAATGCGGGAAATGCACTGCGGGTTGTCCGGTAGCCCCACAAATGGACCTGATGCCTAACCAGCTTGTTCGCCTGATTCAGCTGGGAGAATTGGACCGGGCATTGCGAGCTGAATCGTTATGGCTCTGTGTTTCCTGTCAAACCTGCAGCAGTCGGTGCCCTCAATCCTTCGATTGCGCCGGTCTGATTGACAGATTAAGGCAATGGGCTGTGGAACGGGCTCTGGCTTCGCCTTCCCAATCCCGAACCCAGATTTTCCAAAAGGCGTTCTTGCGGAACATCCGCAAGAATGGACGTTTGAATGAGCTGGAACTGATAGGGATGTTTAAGACTCAAGCCTTTGTGAAAGAGTTGAATATTCCATTCTTGTTCAAGGATGCCTTGCTGGCCCCAAAGCTCAAACGGCGAGGGAAGTTTCACGTGTTCGGGGAAAAAGTCCGAGATCGCTCAGTAATCGACAGGATTTTCAGTCGCTGCCTGTAAAACAGGAGGGATCACGGTGGAGATCGGTTACTATCCTGGCTGTGCGCTTCACGGTTCCTCCAACGACTATGAAGACTCCGTGCGCGTCTGTTTGGAGGCCCTCGGTCTGAGACTTCGGGAACTTGATGATTGGGTTTGCTGTGGGGCCACTGCGGCCCATTCCCTGAATCATAAACTCTCAATTGCCTTGCCTGCACGTAACCTGGCTTTGGCCGAGCGAGACGGCTCTCCCGAGATCCTGGCCCCCTGCCCCATGTGCTCGATGGAATTGATCAAAGCAGGCAAGAGCCTTGAAGAGGACGCACGATTGCGGCAGGAAATGTCTGACATCGTAGAGCTACCGGTTACCGGGAAGACTCGTGTGCTCAATCTCATTCAGGTTTTTCAAAGAATCGGCCTGGAAACGATCAAGGCTTCTGTACAAAGACCGTTGACTTCAATCCAGGCTGCTTGTTACTACGGATGCCTGCTGACCCGTCCTCCTGAAGTTCTACGATTCGACGATTGCGAGCAACCATCAAGCATGGAATCCATTTTGGAAGCCGCGGGAGCCAAAACGGTCAGATGGAATTATAAGACAGAGTGCTGTGGCGCCGGAATGACCATGGCCAATGAAGATACGGTTCTTGAGCTTTCCCATAAGATCCTTAGTAATGCTACGGCACATGGAGCCAATTGCCTGGTAGTGGCTTGCCCCATGTGCCATGTCAACCTCGACATGAAACAGGAAGCTATCGAGGAGCGTTACCAGGTTCGACATCGCCTGATGGTCTACTACCTTTCTGACCTTGTGGGGTTGGCCCTGGGACTGGATGCAAGCACACTGGGGATTGACCGACATTTCGTGAAACAATTGCCGGACCCAGCTTTAAGCACAAATTAAGGAACTGGAGAGACCTGAATGTCCCGAATCGGCATCTTCACCTGTTGGTGCGGTGAAAACATAGCCCGGACGGTGGATGTCGAAAAAGTAGCCAAAGCGGTTGCACAAATACCTGGAGTACGCTGTTCCGTTCACTACAAATATATGTGCTCCGATCCCGGCCAATCCATGATCCGTGAGAAGATTGCCTCAGAGCGGCTAGACGCCCTGGTGGTCGCTTCCTGCTCCCCTCATATGCATCTGAAGACGTTCCGCAAGGCTGCCAGCCTGGCAGGGATCAATCCTTACCTAGTCGAGATGGCCAACGTTCGTGAACATTGTTCCTGGGTGCATCACGATCAGGAGAAAGCCACTGGTAAGGCAATCGAGCTCATCCGCATGTCTGTAGAAAAGGTTCGTCGCAACCACTCCCTCCAGCCCATCAAGGTACCCGTCACCAAGCGAGCCTTGGTGATCGGCGGGGGAGTTGCCGGGATTCAAGCGGCCCTGGATATTGCTGATGCCGGGCACGAGGTGGTCCTGGTCGAACGGGAGCCCTCAATTGGCGGCAAGATGGCCGGGCTGTCCGAGACGTTCCCTACCCTGGACTGCTCCCAGTGTATTCTGACTCCCCGGATGGTAGAAGTGGGCCAGCACCCGCTTATTCGGCTCTACAGTTATTCTGAGGTTCAGTCCGTGGAAGGATACGTGGGTAACTTCAAGATAACCATCCGCCAGAAGGCCCGCTATGTGGACGTTGACAAATGCACCGGGTGCGGGGAATGCTGGAATGTCTGCCCGCTGAAAAAAAACCTGAGCGAATTTGACTTTGGGATGGGCTATCGGCGAGCCATTTACGTCCCATTTCCGCAGGCTGTCCCGGCACGCCCCGTCATCGACAAGAACGCCTGTACCAAGCTCAAGAAGAACGGCTGCGGGTTGTGTGAGAAAAAGTGTCTGGCTAAAGCTATTAATTACAAAGACCAGGACAAAATCGTCGAGGTATCGGTGGGTGCCGTTGTCGTGGCTACGGGGTATCAACTTTACCAGATCACCCAGGACCAGGCAAACAGCCGGCTTTCGGGTTACGGCGAATATGGTTACGGCCGCTACAAAGACGTCATCGATTCTCTCCAGTTCGAACGCCTTGTTTCAGCTTCGGGTCCCACTGGGGGAGTGGTCAAACGGCCTTCGGACGGTGCAATTCCTAAGACTGTGGTCTTCATTAGTTGTGTCGGTTCCCGCGATAATGCTAAAGGCCTCTCCTACTGCTCGAAAATCTGCTGCATGTATACCGCCAAGCACACGATGCTCTATAAACATAAGGTTCATGAAGGTCAGGCCCATGTCTTTTACATGGATATCCGTTCGGGCGGGAAGAACTACGACGAATTCGTGCGACGAGCCATAGAACAGGATGGTGCTCGTTACTATCGCGGGCGTGTCTCCAAAATCACTGAAGAAAACGGCAAGCTGATTGTTCGGGGGGCTGACACTCTGGCCGGAGTGTCGCTAACTGTTCAGGCAGACATGGTAGTGCTGGCAGCTGCCATGCGCCCGGCTAAAGGCGCCGAGGAGCTTGCCCAGAAATTGGGAATCGGCTACGACGAATTCGGCTTCTTCTCCGAATCTCATCCCAAGCTCAGACCTGTAGAAACCAATGCCGCAGGGGTGTTCATCTGCGGTGCCTGTCATGCCCCTAAGGACATCCCGGAAGCTGTGGCGCAAGCTTCGGCTGCCGCCGGAAAGGTCCAAGTCATGTTCGGTCATGCCGAAATGACCCGGGAACCGGAAATCGCGATGATCAATGAGCAAACTTGTGCCGCTTGCTTCTCTTGTGTGCATACGTGCCCCTATCATGCCATCGAAAAGGCGGAGATCCGGACACCGAAGGGGGCTTTGGTGAAGCGAACTGCCCGGGTCAATCCCGGGTTGTGCATGGGGTGTGGAACTTGTGTTTCGGTTTGCCCTTCCAAGAGTGCCGACCTGGAAGGCTTCAGTGAAGAACAGATTTATTCCATGGTTGAGAGTTTGGTATGAGCGTACCGCAAACGTTCGAGCCCAAAATTGTCGCCTTTGTTTGCAACTGGTGCACTTACTTAGGCGCCGACCTGGCAGGCACTAACCGGTTGGAGTACCCTGCCAACGTCAGGATTATTCGATTGCCTTGCACAGGCCGTATTGATTTCAACCTCATTATTAAGGCTTTCGAGTTGAACGCGGACGCGGTCTTGGTTTCGGGTTGTCATCCAGGAGATTGTCATTACACGACCGGCAACTACCACGCTCGCAGACGCTGGATGCTGTTCCGCGAACTTTTATCTACTCTGGGATTTGACCTGAACCGAATCCACTTCACCTGGATCTCGGCAGCAGAAGGAAAGAAATGGCAGCAGGTCATAACTGAGATCACGGAAAAGACTCGAGAGATGGGCCCGTATCCATACCTGGCAATCCCGGATGCGTCTGTATCAACGGTAGATCACGGAGAGTCAACTGCATGATTGAGAGCTTACGCGCAACCTGTCGCAGGCTCCTGGAAACTGGAACAGCCCAGGTTGTAATTGGCTATGGGCAAGCAGACCCTGGAAAAGCCGTTCACCCAGTCTTTATCCGTCGGCCGGAAGACGCTGACCAATTGACCTGGAATGACCAGTGTTATCCTAACCTAGTGGCCTACTTGAAGCGCAAGGAGGTTCAATCTCTGGGGAAGGCTGCCATCGTGGTTAAGGGGTGCGACGAACGGGGTCTGATTGTCCTGGAGAGGGAGTCCCAGATTGATCGAGGTAGTCTATATGTCATTGGAATCGTTTGCGGCGGCGTGGGAAATCCCAAATTAGATAAATGCAAATCCTGCGGGGCCCATCGTCCTCGTTTTGCCAATGAGATCCTGGGCGAATCTTCTTTACTCCAAGACGGTGTGGGTCAGAAATGGCAGGCCTTGGAAGAGTTTCTCACCAAGTCGCCTTCTCAACGTATGGCTTACTGGCAAAATGAATTCTCTCGCTGTCTGAAGTGCTATGCCTGTCGCCAGGTCTGCCCGATGTGCTATTGCGAACGCTGCCTGGTGGACAAGAACCGACCAACCTGTATCGATACATCTCCAACCCTGAAGGGCAACTTTGCTTGGCACATCACGCGG
>DATKMG010000796.1:0-3935 GCA_035541995.1 Terriglobia bacterium | reverse complement strand
AGTGGCCATCTGATCTTCCCCGGAGAGGACAATGTGAGCAGCCAGGGGTCGAGCGATGGGACAGCAGTCCCAAAACGAAACCCGTGGATGAAATGGAATCGAGATTTAACCATATATGGCTGGAGAGGAAACTGTCGGGAGATCGACCCCCGGGTCGTCGTCAACGGGCCTATTCGGTATCCAAGTTCCAACGCCCTCAGAGCTGTTTCAAATCAAATCATTGAAAGGAGAAGGTCATGAAGAAAGTACTCATTTCACTGTGCAGTTCTCTGATGTTTTTCTTATTTCAAGTCCAACCTGGCCTGTGCTGGGGATCGGCAGTCCATGCTTATGTTGCAGACCACTTGGGCAAAAAGATCCCTTTGCTCAACGTGAACGAGGTTTATGGGGCCATGGCGCCCGATGTGTTCAACTACATGTTTGACAATCCCGCCCTGCAGCAAACGCTCGTCATGGGAACTCATTACGAATCGACCAAAGTGTGGGAAGCCGCTAAGTTCCCCACTGGCAAGGCGCTGGCCTTCGGTTTTGTCTGCCATAATGAACTCTTCGGCGCCGACCACACGGCCCACCTGGCCTTGGTCCCGGGCTATCCCAACGGATATGTGATTGAGAAGGCCACGATCTTGCGAGACAAGCCGACTCCTGCCCTCGGTGGAGGATCCTTTGGGTTGATCCTGACTCAAAATGGTATCACTGATCCGGATGTCCAATTGACCATTTGTCATACGCTGACTGAATTCGGGTTGGATGTCATGATGAAGAGAGTGGATCCCCGCATCGGTCAGAAGATGGCCTCGGCCGCTTTGCTGCGCAGTTCGGAAATGCCCTTACTTTTGGTCAAAGCCTACGGAGATGCTTTCCCAGACAAGGCAACAGCTGCCAAGGTGATTTTTGCAGCGGAACAGGAATTCAGGAAGAGCCTGGTTCTCTATGGACAAGCCTTGACCCAGGATGATCAAGCCGCGGTGCAATTGCTGGCCGAGCAACTGGCGCAGATGTCAGCGTCATATCTGGCACTCTACAAGATTAATGTCGATCCAAACCAGATCGTGCCCCTCATTCAACTGGGAATGGGGATAGCAATGGAGAATTGCCAGGGGGATTTTGTCCAGGCAATCTCGGAAACCGTTCAGTACGTGGACCAACAGATGAAAACAAATCAAATTCAATATTGACGACCTTTCCAGAAGTCGTTGCCTTGGATCTCATTCTGAAGCTCTAGGGCACGGGCCGCGAAACCCGTGCCAACAAATATCCGGATGGATTCCCCTTCTTTAGCTGGGTTTGAGTTTTCATGATGAACGATTGTCAGTTCGAAGGGAGGCCACTATGATCCGCACCATTTTCCTGGGCCTGACGCTCTCCTTAGTCACAGCTCCTGTGCAGGAGCAATCGTCGCCAGCCGCGCAGAGCTCCTACCGTTTGATCCAAGCCCTCAATGGACCCAGTTTTGTGGACAAGGTCGGCAAATGGACAGTCTTGGGATACCGTGTTGCCGCCTGGGATGGCGCAAGCGGAATTGTCGCCATCCTGGAAAAGCCACCGGAAGGCAGCACGGCGCGGTATGAATATGTCGCGGTCGAGCGGCCAAATCCAAATCGATCGATTCGCACGGCGCGCAACGAACTAAACCTCAAAGAACTCAACCATCTTGGGGCAAGCGGCTTTCATTTAATGCGCTGGACGAGAGAACCCTACGTCCTGCTTGCAGAAAGGGAAGCCGGGAGGAATGTGACATACGAGTATCTCGTTTACTCGCCCGACAATTGGAGGGATAAAGGCAAACTCCGTGAGGCCCGGCAGGAGGGCTACCGTGTGGTTGGGATGCTAAGGGAGTTTGGCGTCCTAGAGAAATCATCAGATCGCTCGACAACGAGCAGTGGAGAATTTCGTGTCATTAGAGAACGCGAACTCGCCAAACTGAAGCGACGCTTGGCCCAGGCAGCCGTGGAAGGGTACAGGACCGAGGCGGAAATCCTCTGGTTGACAGAGGCTTCGAACTCGGCCTTGTGGCTCCCCGAAGAGGATTTCTCCAAGTTCGCGGAAGAATATAGGGGCAAAGCAAGAAATCCCTCGTTCACTGGATATTGGTGCTCGGTCCTCTGGATGACCAAAGACAGCTGCTGTCCGGGTGATTTTCAGTACCGCGTGGAATCCAATCGCGATTTCTCCGGGTTCGAAACATTGCTCAACCAGGCCGGGAAAGAGAGTTACCGTCTCCTTACAGTTTCCCTGTTTGTCATGGAGAACAAAAGTTCCAGCAACTCCCCCAAGAAATATCCCTGCCGGGCGGCCATCCTGGAAAAAGAGACTGCCAAGCGAGAGCAGTACGAGTACCGAACGTTCGAGGAAATGGATCTGCCCCGGACGCTGGAAAGAATAAATAAACTCGCTGCTGACGGGTTTAGGCCAACGTTAATTGAGCCATCTCCGGCTGCTTGCCACGTGATCATGGAGAAAGAGTTGAAGGGAGCCAATCTATGAGAACCACAGCAAATATTGCCTGCCTGTTGACACTGACATTCTCGTTCAGTGCCGACAGCTATGGAGAGCAATCCTGGAAGGCTTTTTGCGCCGACGGACCGCCCGGTTCTCCCCGGGGTGAATGTTCCGTGGTCTTGGCGGCAGACACGATTCTAATTAATGGGAAAAAAGGCCCGAACTTTTCGCTGCCTGCCTCTGCCGTTTCGAAGCTGATTTATACACCAACGATGTTCCGGCGATCGGAAGGGATGAATCCCTTTGATGTCCCCGCGGGATGCACCGGTTGTGGACTTTTGGTCGTGGCCGGAGCGGCCACCTGGCTGATCCTCCACCCCATGAAGGGCACAGACCACTTCGTGGAAATCTTGTGGGAGGACCGCGGCGTTGAACAGGAGATCTCGCTGAAACTGGAAAAGGGAACTCACCTCGGTTTTCTGAACGAACTTCAGCGCAGCACGGGCAAGCCCTGGCAAGATGTGAGCGCTGAGGCCGAACGACTGCTCTCAAGATTGGACAATGCAGAAGCCAAAAGCATCAACTTGGCATTTGAGCGTGCTGTGACGGTCGGCGGAATGCACCTTCCTGCAGGCTCCTACTCCATGGCATTTCTGCCCGGCGGTCAGCACGATGGGTACTTGGCTTTTTTCTCTGGTCCCGCAACACGCCAAAACATGAAGGGGATGGCAGCGGTCGGATCCACAAGTGCGACGGCTCCAGAGGTAATAGTCGAATACGCCCAATCGGGCGATTCCTCACGGGTTCTTCTGATCCGGACACCCTCCGCAACGTTCCGGTTGTGGTAAGGCAGGTAGAGACTGCCTGATATTGGACGATTGTGATTTCGATTTCATCCCGAAGGAGATTTCGATGCTCAAAAGACAAGTTCTTCGCCAAATGAATTTCGCAATGCTGATCTTTCTTTTGCTCTCCACCCCGTCTGGTTTTGCTGCATCGGTGGCTGGTTTATCAAGCTGGGAGAATCTCAATCAGTTGGAAAAAGGGCAGCTGGTGAAAGTGGTCCTAAAAGACACGAAGGCTTACGAAGGGAAATTCCAGGCTCGAACGGAGGAGTCGATTCAACTGCTGATTGGCGAGAAAGAGCAAACTCTATTGAAAAGCGAAACTCTGCGAATTTCGAAGAAAAAGCAGGGGCACCGCCTTCGTAACACTTTAATTGGGACAGGTACCGGCACCGGTGCTGGTTTAGCAGTCGGGGCGGTAACAACGCACAATGGTGAAATCGTCCCCCGAGGAGCTGCCATCGGTATTACCACTACAAACGGCTTACTTGGAGGCGCAGCGGTTGGGGCGGTGATTCCCACAGACAGTGGGGAAGAGATCTATCGGAATCCATAATCGCACTGGGCTTGTGGTTTGAAATCCCACTGGTTGTATCCTGCCAGCAAGAGAGAACAATCCATAAGCCCACTTTTGTCAATTAATTAGGG
>DATKMG010000795.1:0-5690 GCA_035541995.1 Terriglobia bacterium | reverse complement strand
GGTCTTATCTTCGCCAGTATGGGCTCGATGATGTTGATTAAAGGAATGCCTGTGATCAGCAGTGCAACTTATTCCGCAATTGTCATCATGATCATTAGTTCCACCCTGGTCACGCCTCCCATTTTGAAGGTCACCCTGATGCGCGGAGAGCGACTGAGCCTGTCTAGAAAGTCTGAGGAAATGGCGAGGATAGTAGCGCGAAAGTCCAACGACTGATGGTGGGGAGGGTCATTTCGAGGAGATTGACCAGAAGAATATCGGAAACCAGTTAGTCAATCAGAGCGGGTTGAGGGCGTCTAACTTAGCCCTCCAAAGTGAATCCACTCTTTTGGTTGATGAGATTCAACACTGCACGCTTTTATAGAAACCTGAGGAAAAAGAGAAACAAAGCAAGCCCTCCCACTAGTGCTAGGTTACCCCACCAGCGAATAGGCCGAAGCTGCCACCACATATAGATACCAGTTGCAATCCATGCCAGAATTCCCACGCAGAAAACATCGACAAGTATGAGCTCTGGTATCGACGGCAACCAGCACGAAGAAGGCAAGAATCATGAGAGTTCGGTTCATCGAGTCTCCTGTTTTTTAGAATGTGCATGCTGAATAGATCGGCCCGTGGGCAGGCCACTGCAGACCAAAAGTCCACCAGACCGGTTTCATTCCGGCCAGCCCGTTAAGGATACTACAAAGCTGAGTAAAGATTTGGCCCGAGACCCGAACGCCAAGAGGGAAGGAGGCTTGGAGGAATATTAGGACTGGCACATAGAAACGCGCCGCAATTCGGAGGAGGCCCAGGTGGAGATTAAGTAGCCCGACGTTGTTCAGAGGCTCCTTCTGGATGAAATGGGTCAGGTGACCACGACATATGGGGCAGACCCATTCCAGTCTGCCCCATATGTGAAGGGAATCACAGAAACAAGGGTGCTAGAACTAGGGTCAACGTGCTCAGCAGCTTAATCAAAACGTGCAAAGACGGTCCTGCTGTATCCTTGCACGGATCGCCCACCGTGTCACCCACCACAGCAGCTTTGTGCGGATCTGACTTCTTGCCGCCATAGGCACCAGTCTCGATGAACTTCTTGGCGTTGTCCCAAGCCCCACCGCCGTTGTTGAGAAAGAGCGCCATCAGGATGCCGGTAATGGTTCCGACCATCAAGAATCCGCCCATGACTTCTGCGCCAGTAGCGCCAGACTCTGGTCTGCCGTTCAGATTGTAGAGCAGTTTGAAGACCCATCCGGTTCCAACGGTCATTCCCACCACCAGCAAGCCTGGAACCACCATCTTCCCCAAGGCTGCTCGAGTTGCAATGTCCACGCATTCCCCGTAGTTAGGTTTCGCCGTGCCCTTCATGATTCCCGGGTTCTTCTTGAACTGGTCGCGTACATTGTTAATGATGGCATAAGCAGCGCCGCCCACAGCCTTGATGGCCAGGGATGAGAACATGTAAACCAGCATAGCCCCCAGCATGGCGCCGACAAATACCTCTGGTTTGTTGAGATTGATCGCAGCAATCCCCCTCTCCGGCCGGAAAGAGGGCATGTAATTGCAGATCTCGTCAATGTATGCGCCAAACAATAGGAAGGCTGCCAAAGCCGCAGATCCCACCGCGTACCCCTTGGTCAAGGCCTTGGTCGTGTTACCAACCGCATCCAGCCGGTCGGTCTTCTGACGAATGGAGTCGGGCTGCTGGCTCATCTCCACAATCCCTCCGGCATTGTCTGTGATGGGGCCAAAACAATCCATCGCCAGGATGTACGCCGCTGTGCCCAGCATACCCATGGTAGCCACTGCCGTACCAAACAAACCCGCGCCTTTCAAGCCAGAATGAGCGCCCAGGTAATAGGCACTCACGACTGCAACCGCTATTGTCAAAATCGGCAAGCCGGTTGATTCCATGCCGACAGCAAGGCCGGCAATAATGTTAGTGGCTGGCCCGGTCTGGGAGGCTTCAGCGATAGACTTCACGGGGCGGTAGCGATATTCCGTGTAATACTGGGTGATATACACAAACGCCACGGAGGTCAGAACTCCAATGACTCCGCAAATGAAAAAATTAACCCAGAACTGAGCGCCTAGCAGCCACCTGGACGCGATAAAGAAACCAATCATGGCCAAGATTGCCGTTACATAATAGCCGCGGTTCAGAGCCATCATGGGATCTTCTTTCTCGTTGGTTCGGACAATTAACACTCCAATTGCAGAAGCGATGATTCCGAAGGCACGGGCGACCAGAGGGAAGAGGATGATCCCCAGCAGGGGTAACCCCTGGCTTCCAAAGACCTCTGAATTGGCGCGGTACAAACCAGCGGCCAGGATCATAGCCCCAATGTTTTCAGCCGCAGTGGATTCAAATAGGTCAGCGCCTCGGCCAGCACAGTCTCCGACATTGTCGCCCACCAGGTCGGCAATCACAGCCGGGTTACGGGGATCATCCTCTGGAATTCCGGCTTCCACTTTGCCTACCAAATCAGCTCCTACATCTGCCGCCTTGGTATAAATCCCGCCACCCAGCTGAGCAAATAACGCCACAAAGCTGGCTCCAAAACCGTAACCGACAATCAGAAGAGGGATCCTCTCGACATCCACTGGAACCAGAGCACGGACTAGGGTAAACAACCCCGCGACTCCCAACAGACTCAAGGCCACCACAAAGAAACCAGAGACCGCCCCTCCGCGTAAGGCGGTTTGCAGGGCACCATTCAAACTCTTAGTGGCAGCTGCTGCGGTGCGGACATTGGAGCGAATGGCCACCCACATTCCCATATAACCAGAGGCCACAGAGCAAGCAGCCCCGAAAACAAAGGAAAGCGTGGTCCAAAGTGCCAATTGACCGGGGCTAGCCGGATCCCCGCTGGTCGGCGTGCGGACGAATGCATAGAGAATATAGATAAGACAGGCTAAGGCAACTGCCAGATAAATGATGGTCCTGTTCTGCCGCCTCAGGAAGGCTTCGGCGCCAGTTTTGATCGCATTGGAGATTTCCTGCATTCGGGGGCTTCCCATGTCACGCTTTAAGACGTTTCTGGCGAGAAACACTGCAAATAGCAGTCCACCGATACTAATACTGATAATCAGACTAAGTTCCATGCTGTTCAGACAGCTCCTTTCGAAAAGTTGTATGTGGGGAACAACAATGAAATTGCAGGCGAAGAAGTTTGGGAGTTTTGGTGAGTAGAGCGAATTCAGGAGGAATCATTCCTGAAGTGATCCTCGCCTTGCATTCGTGGGCATCGTGCTCCTGAACGTGTTCAGAGCTTGGAAGGGGGCAAATTGCAGACCAGTCACCTCCATAATTCCTTCTTCAAGCCCTGGCGCTTCCCCAGCCCAAGGGAAAACGAATGTGAAAGATACCTCAGTTTGAGTTGGACTTCCAGTGATTTTTGAGCAGACTTCAGGCTACTGCAGGAAATAGAAATAAAGAAGACGAAAAAACCTATAGGTTTGAAGGATAGTGAATCGCTGGCTCAGCAGCCTCGGGATAGGCTGAAGATTTGTTATCATGACTCTCTGTATGGGGTCGGTTATGCTGCTGCTCGAGAGGAGTGGCTTTAGTCCGAAGATGGCCAAGATACTCAATCGAGTCCTGCTAGTGGGAGCTGCCATGATGCTTCAAATCAACCAGATTGGGGGGCATGCAGGTTCGCCCCTTCCTCCTATTGCGAAGAAAGTGCCGAAAACCAGGCAAGTCAATGGTGAAACGCGAGTAGATGACTACTTCTGGCTGCGCGAAAAGAACAATCCGGAGGTCATCGAATATCTCAAGGCCGAAGACGCATACGCTGATGCGATGATGCAGTCCACCAAGGAATTTCAGTCCTCCCTCTATAAAGAGATGTTGGCCCGCATTAAAGAAACCGACATGGACGTCCCCTATCGGAAGGACGGATATTTCTATTACTCACGGACTGAACGCGGAAAGCAGTACCCGATCCTCTGCCGAAAGAAAGGGAGCCTGAAGGCACCGGAGGAAGTCACCTTAGATATGAACGAAATGGCGAAAGGGCACGAATTCTTCACCCTGGGCTCTTACGCCGTCAGTAACGATAGGAATCTTTTGGCCTACACCGTCGATATTACTGGATTTCGCCAGTTCACGTTGCACATCAAGGACCTGCGGACCGGGAAAGTTCTGCCTGACACAGCTGAACGTGTGACTTCCGTGGCGTGGGCCAACGACAACGAGACTTTGTTCTACACGCAGGAAGACCTGATGACGAAGCGTTCCAACAAATTCTTCCGACGTCACCTGGGAAATTCTGACAGTGAACTCTTGTACGAGGAGAAAGATGAACTTT
Source organism: Terriglobia bacterium (assembly GCA_035541995.1). Lineage (GTDB taxonomy): Bacteria > Acidobacteriota > Terriglobia > Versatilivoradales > Versatilivoraceae > DATKMG01. The sequence goes on along the minus strand of DATKMG010000795.1, from coordinate 1,395 downwards.
ACGATATCGGTGCTTCCCGCACTCGCAGCAGAGGGTTCATCTTTCTTGTTTCGTACAGCAAGACGACCAGTGAAGTGCGCTTCCTTTCTGCTGACCGACCGGATGATCCGTTGAAGACCTTCCTACCTCGCCATGAAGGCCACGAGTATTACGTCGATCATATCGCGGATCTCTTTTATATCCGAACCAACGATCAAGGAAAAGACTTCCGTCTGGTTACGGCTCCGGTGAACGATCCGCGAAAGGGAAATTGGAGGGAGCTCCTTTCCCACCGGAAAGGCGTCAAATTGGAGGACATCGACTGTTTTGCGAATCACTACGTTGTGCTCGAACGTGAAAATGGCATCCCCAAGATCAGAGTGAATGACCTGGCGAGCGGGGAATCCAACTTCATCGAGTTTCAGGAGCCTGTGTACCTGGCGTTTCCCGGGCCCAACGCGGATTTCGAGACAACAACTTATCGGTTCAATTTCCAATCATTCGTAACTCCCAGCTCTGTCTACGATTACGATTTCAAGACCCGCCAGCGCAAGCTGCTCAAACAACAACCTGTGCTCGGCGGGTACAACCCTGAGCGCTACCAATCCGAGCGGGTTTATGCGGTGGCCCCGGACGGTACAAAGGTACCCATCTCAATGGTGTATAGAAAAACGATGGCCCGCAACGGCGCGCGACCGATGCTGCTCGAAGGCTACGGGTCCTATGGGTTCCCCAACGATGTCCGTTTTTCATCCAATCGCCTGAGCTTGCTTGATCGAGGCCTGATATTCGGGATCGCACACGTCCGCGGAGGGGGAGAACTCGGTAAAGAATGGCACGACCAGGGAAAACTGATGGCAAAGAGGAATACTTTCACGGACTTTATTGCCTGCGCCGAGCATTTGATTCGTGAGCGATATACTTCTCCGAAAAACCTCGTGATTACGGGTGGGAGTGCGGGAGGGTTGCTGATGGGGGCGGTAACCAATATGCGGCCCGATTTGTTTCACGCCGTTTTGTCCTATGTGCCGTTTGTCGATGTTATCAATACCATGCTTGATGCTTCTCTGCCATTGACCTCGCAGGAATACTTGGAATGGGGAAACCCCAATGGGAAGCCGGCTTATGAGTATATGCGAAGCTATTCACCTTATGACAACATCGAAAAAAAAGCCTATCCTGGGATGCTGGTGAGGACTTCGCTTAACGATAGTCAGGTCATGTATTGGGAGCCGGCGAAGTATGTGGCCAAATTACGTGCAACCAAAACCGATCGCAATTGGCTGCTGTTGAAAGTCAAACTGGAGCCGGGTGGTCACGGCGGCGCGTCGGGAAGATATGACAGGCTAAGAGACACTGCCTTCGATTATGCGTTCATTCTCTACCAACTCGGGATTGCGAAATGAGGACAGGAAA
>DATKMG010000794.1:0-5432 GCA_035541995.1 Terriglobia bacterium | reverse complement strand
TTCCTGCCATAGAGGCCAGTCTGAGGAATTCCCTTTCAGCTTCTGTCTGATATCCTTCAGAGACGGAAACAATACAGAATCACAATCCGCAAGATGCCCCGGTGTTATACCTCCCAGAGCACCTAATCTTGATCCGTCATATTCCTGCACAAGTATCCCTGTATTGCTGAATCCCACAGCATAGTCATACGTCGTCAAATCAACGTGCGAAACCTGGAGGTACTGCACGCAGTCTCGTTTAAAGTGGATTGGTGACTTGAATTTCCTTACGTCTTGGTCATCAGGAATGGCGACTGTCCAGCGGCGATCATCTCCCAGTTCCCTGCAGATGAACGGCGGAACCAAGAATGGGTGAAAAGGGCCGTCTAGTCCCGCCACCAAAATATTCGTGGTTACCAATGGCAACATCCTCAGTTTAGGGAAAGAATTCAATATGTTCCGGTTATAAACCTCCTGGTCGATAATCCAGCGCGTGGCAGCATAATGCTTATCGTTCCCTCTCCACCCGAAGTAGGCAAGCAACGATAACAACACCACTGTAATCGTAGGACGGACCGCCAAACCTAATCGCAACCGATCCGCCGCAACGCGGGGAAGGACGGAAGAAGGGACAAAAAGAGTGACCCCAAAACAAAATGTAGCTCCCACCCAGCTGTATTTCGGGAGGAAGTGGTGGGGTAGAACCGCATTCGGAAGATAGGCCGCAAGTCCCATGCAGAGGAACATCAAGGCGTGGAGCATTCTCTTGGTGTTTCCAATATTGCACAGAAAACTAAAAAGTACGAGAAGGGCTGTCGCCGGGTTGAACAACGTCTTCAAATAGCTCCAGTAGAGCCCTGCAATTGAAGAAGGGTTGAAATCAATCGCGTAAGCACTGGCTGAGTCAGCTTTGGGATTGACGAAAGCAGAGCCTCCTAGGACTTGAAATAGGATTGAAACACCAATGGAGAGAATGCTAAAAGCCAGTAACCATGCTGCTGTTCTCCGAGTCTCGGCCTTGATTATCCAGATTTGGAAAATCCACAATACGACCAATGACACCATATAAGTTTCTTTTGTGAAGCACATCGCCGTGATCAAAGCAGCACACGCAATTAAATGCCATCGCCGTTTGGTTTCTTGAAAAGCCCACCATAAGTGCATAGCCGATATCAAATAACCGAAACTCAATGTGGCAAAAAGGTCGTGCCGGTAATTCCAATAGAAATAGGGGTGAGAAAAAATACTGAAAAAGAAAAGTAGGATTGCGAAAACAGAGACCGGTTCGCCGGTCATCCGCCGGACGAGGCTGACAGTCAAGGCGCTGTTCAATAAGCAGATTAACGTCAGAGCAAGAATGGACCCCCCTAAACCAAATTGTCCCACCACGAATAACGCGCCAAACCCAACGGGCCTTGCCCAAGTGATGTATGACCGCCAGTTCTCCAGATCATAGGCCATTCCAGGGGGTCCATAAAAGTCGACATGATGAGGGTAAAGGGGATTGAAGTAACCTGGATGGATAAAGCGAAGACACAGGTAGTAACTGAGAACAGCCAGGAGAAAACTGTACAGTGTAAGATAGAAAAGCGGTTTCTTTGTCATGCGATTCAAGACCGCCCGCCAGCAACATCCCGTCGGCAATCAATGTGGGGGCCGGTTTCCATCATGAGGGAGAGAATCTACACCCTCAATAATTCGCGAAACGTAGTTCGTTCCCGAGCCTTTGTTAGGAGGAATTAATCGCTACGGGTTGTTCACCCCTCAGGGGACAATTACCAGAACGTCTTTCTCGTTGGCCAGATCTCGTGCCGAGGGAGTTATGACCGTCTTGGGATTGATATATATTTTTGCGCCCTTCACCAGGGCGCTACGGACATCTTCTTCGCAGACAAATCTGACAGGCTGTCCTGCTAGCTCGGCCATTTGGCTCGATCTCACTGAACCACGGGTTGGGGCCGAATCGTCGCTAGTGGATTGCGCAGACCGGGCATAGGCAATCCGTTTCACATTGATAAGGTGCAGTGGCGAGATATTGTCCGAACTGATGTTCCCGCCCATGGTGCCACAGCCCAAAGTCATAGATGGAAACAATTTCGTTGTGTAACCCACTGCTCCCAGAGACGATTGAGTATTCACCACGATTCGGGACACAGGTTTGTACAGTCCGAACTGGCGGATGATCTCGTCATTTTGTGAATGGATGGCCAGAGTATGACCCAGCCCGCCGAAATTCAGCAGCTCGATACACCGATTGCAGGCTGCTTTCCAGTCTTTCTCCACATAAAACGCCAGGATAGGGGAGAGTTTCTCCATTGAGAGAGGAAAGTCCCGTCCCACTCCTTTTAGGGGAGCTACAAGTGCCCGGGTCTTCTCAGGCACCTTGATCCCCGCCATACCCGCAATCACAGTCGCAGCTCGTCCAACAATCTGAGTATTGATCGAGCGATTAGGCGTCACTACCAATTTACTCAAGACTGCAGTCTCTGTCTCATTCAGGACATAGCCACCCTGGCTCTTGACTTCTTCCAGCACCTTCTCCCGGATGGCTTCATCGGTGACGATCGCCTGTTCCGAGCAGCAGAGGGTTCCATAATCAAAACATTTCCCCGTGATGACGTCGCTGACCGCTTTTGGGACATTTGCCGAAGACTCGATGTAAGCCGGGACATTGCCTGGACCCACGCCATAAGCGGGCTTCCCGGCACTGTAGGCGGCTCTGACCAACCCTAGCCCGCCAGTTGCCAGGATCAGAGCGGTCTTGCGATGTTTCATTAATTCTTGTGTCCCCTCCAGGGTCGTAACCGACATGCATTGGATGATCTCGTCGGGGGCTCCGGCAGCCCGGGCAGCCTCCATCAGAATCCGGGCAGTTTCCAGCACGCATTGAGTGGCAGCTGGATGTGGGCTGAATACGATGCTGTTCCTCGATTTAAGTGCGATCAGGGCTTTGAATATTGCGGTGGATGTCGGGTTGGTAGAGGGGATGACAGCGGCGATCACTCCCACCGGTGAGGCGATCTCGATGATGCCGTTAACTCGGTCCTCACGGATCACACCAGCGGTCTTTAGATCCTTAATCCCTTGATAGACTGTCTCGGCGCCGAACCGGTTCTTGAGAATCTTGTCTTCCACGTTTCCGTAACCTGTCTCCTGTACAGCCATTCGCGCCAAGTGTTCGGCTTCGCGCAAGCCGGCACGGGCGAGGCCATAGACGATAGAGTCTATTCGGTCTTGGGAATAATCGGCGAAAGCCCGTTGGGCCTCAAAAGCCCTTTCAACCAGGTCTCTTGCCTGCTGGATAGCTTGAAGATCTTTGTCCATGGCGAAACCCTACCATTTACGGACCTCCATCGTCAAGGCGTGTCAAGGCCCTGCATTCATTGTTTCAAGATGCGGCACAATTGGCCATGGAGGGATTCCTTGACAAGATTCTTGCCGGGTCAATAGAATGGCCGCATTAGGACAAGAGGAGGTGGAACCGTTGTCTTTTGGGGTGAATCTGCGGCGGGAAAGGGAGTTACGGGGGATCACTCTGGATGAGATCTCCCGGGAGACCAAAATCAGTCTGCGATTCCTTGAAGCCCTGGAGTCTGACCAGCTTGATCAACTTCCAGGCGGGGTATTCCGTCGAGGGTTCGTCAAGACGTATGCTCGCTATATCGGCCTCAACGAAGACAAGGTTCTGCAGGATTATGCCGTGCTGGTGAGCGAGTCTGAAGATGAGGCGAAGGGAGGCGAGGGAGCCCCAACCAGAAACCCTTCTGCGACAATAGTCCCCAGCTTGAGTTTGAAGGTCACTTTGGGCCTGCTTTTGGTGATTGTGCTGGTGGCCTTCAGTTTGTGGTACCTTCGGTGGACATCCAGACGGTCTCAGGCCCAGCATTCTCCGGCGCCGCCTGTTTCTGCTCCCCAGCAAGTTGCAGTTCCGCCTCCCACAATTGCACAAGGGGCTGGAACTCAGTCCGTTGCCCCGGGGACGGAGGTGACCGAAGCGGCTAAATCCTCCTCAGCACCCGCCGGACAGACTGGGACTCCGGCTTTGTCCGGACAGCCCGACGCCGGGTTGCGAGTCTTGGGCGAACTGGCTAAGAAAGAAGGACCTCCCAATTTGGGATCCGAGAGTCCCGCTACCCCGGGAGACACCTCGGGAGTGCCGGTTCTCAAGGTGACCGCTGTGGCTGAGACCTGGATGTCGGTAGAAGCGGGTCTGCAGACTGTCTATTCAGGCTTGCTGCCTCCGGAACAGGTCAAAACCTTCCCCTTGAATAGACCGCTCAAGGTTACTTTGGGAAACGCCGGAGGTGTCCGATTTTCTGTTAATAACAAACCTTTTGCAGTGTTAGGCAAGCCCGGAGAAGTGCGTATCTTAATGATCAGTCCCGAGAACTATCGCCAGTTTTTAGCGATGGCCGAACAGGTGGGTCAGTGAGTGTCGGAGTTCTAGGCAGGCTCAAAGCAGGACAGGTCCCTCTTGCAGTACGCCAGTCTGCGGCACGCGGGGTCCTTCCTGTGGGACAAGAAGAGCTTCTGGGTATCCTGATATTCCTCCAGAGCGACCCTGATCCGCAAGTCCGGAAAACGGCCTCGGAAACTCTTCGGGAAGAATTCAACGAAGATCTCATCAAGAGGATCGTTGCCAGCGACACAACACCTGTGGAAGTCCTGGAATTTTTTGGCCGGCCGCCCTTCCATTCTCGAGCTGTCCTCGAGGCCCTCATCCAAAATAAGATTACTCCGGATTCCACAATCGCCTTGCTTGCCGATAAGGTGGACGCTGATCTTATGGACATAATCCTCATTAACATAATGAGATTGCTCCGGTCACCTTTTATATTGGAAAGCTTGGAACGTAATCGTCTTGCAACTCCTGATATCACGCGGCGGCTGGGCGAGATCCGGGAGGAATTCTTCGAGAAACGGAACACATTCATTCCAGTTCACCGGACTGCGGCTGAATCGCGGGAGATGGCCCAAATGCGGGAAGACCAGGAGGTGGATGAGGAGAGCACAGCGTTGATGGTATACAGCGAGGAAATCAAAGAAGGCGAGGACGTAACCGCACTCACTCATCAGAGTCTGGCAGATGATGGATTCGAAGAATTTGACTCCATGGGCGGGCAGGAGCGGCTTTCCACGATTCAAAGAATCGCACGGATGACGGTGGCTGAGCGAGTCCAAACTGCCCTGAAGGGAGCACGAGAGGAAAGGGTGATCCTGATTCGGGATGCCAACCGCCTTGTCGCCTCGGCCGTGCTGGACAGCCCTAAACTGACTGACAGCGAGGTGGATGCATTCTCCTTGATGAAAAATGTTTCGGAAGAGGTCCTCAGAGTGCTGGGAACCAAGCGGGAATTTATGAAGAACTACTCAGTCATCCACAATCTTGTAAAGAATTCGCGAACGCCAATCGGCACGTCACTACCCCTCCTCAATCGAATCCTGACAACCGA
>DATKMG010000793.1:0-6272 GCA_035541995.1 Terriglobia bacterium | reverse complement strand
CTAGGCATGGTGAGTGGCGGGGTGTTTTCTGCTCAGGAACCTTCTCTCGTCCAACCCGTGACGTTTAAGAGCAGCGATGGATTGAAGATTTATGGAACTCTCTACCATCCCAAAGGGGACGGGCCTTTCCCGGGCATCGTTCGCGTGCACGGGGGCATCAGTGGACATGCCCAGTTGAGGGCTGACGATTTTTTTGTAGACCACGGTTTTATCCTCCTGGATGTGGACTATCGCGGCAGTGACGGGCATGGCAAGGAGTTCAAAAACAAGCTGACCATGGGTGGCAAGGAGGTTGATGACGTTATTTCCGGGGGCAAGTACCTTCAGTCACTAACGAACATTCAAAAGGACAAACTCGCCATCATGGGAGAGGACCGCGGTGCCTATATCACCTTCTGTGCCGTTGCCCGCTCCAACCCCTTCAAAGCTGCTGCGGCCATCGGCGGGTTCACTGATCTTGGCAAACAATACGATTATGAAAGCGAGATTGCCCCAAACTTCGGAATTATGCAGCGGTTAATGAACAGCAGCCCTTTGTCTTCTCCCGAAAAATATAGAGATCTCTCGCCCTTGCATTTCGCCGGCAAGATCAATGTGCCCGTCTTGATTGTGCATGGAAACAACGACCGCCTGGTACTGCCGGAACACGCCTGGAAAATGGACGAGGAACTGACTAAAAGTCAGAAGGAACACGACATTGTAATTTTGTATGCGCCTGAGGAAGATACCGGCCATACGCTTAAAGGTAAGCCCCTGCTGGCTGCACAGGAAACCATCTTGAAATGGTTTAATCAGCATCTATTTCCGGAGAAGAAGAAATGAGAGCAAGCAATCAAACTCCCGGCCCTGAAATTCAAATTCTCATGAGGCTGCTGGAGGAGGCTTATTTACGAAAGGCCTGGCATGGGCCCAATCTCAGAGGTGCCATCCGCGGCCTGACCGCAGATTCTGCCCTAAAGCGTCCTGCTCCCGGACGACACAATATTTGGGAAATTGTGGTTCATGCAGCTTACTGGAAATACGCAGTTCGCCGTCGCCTGCTGGGGGAAAAACGCGGAACTTTTGCTTTGAAAGGCAGTAACTGGTTTCGTTGCCCGGACACGCTCACCGAAGATTCCTGGAAAGTTGCGGTCTCCCTGCTAGACAAAGAACACCTTCTCCTACGGGAAGCAATCCTGAAGATACCCCCAGCCGCGCTTTATACGGCCTCGTTCGGCGGTAAGACCGACAACCTGACGCTAATCTGTGGAATTGCCTCCCACGACTTGTACCACGCCGGGCAGATTCAGCTTATCAAGCGGCTCGTCCGCTAACTTCCCCCGAGATTGTGGTCTATGAGTGTCCGCTGGCTGGTGACTCAAGTTCCTATCGATTATAGTGTGGGGATGGGTTTGCTGGGTAGGAACTCCTCTTTGCGCAGGCCATTTATCACCCTGTTGCTTGCTTTTACCATGCTGCAAGCTCCTGAAACCTTCTGTGTGCAGACTTGTTTATTCAGAGGGGAGGGGCCACACACGCGTGGAGTTGATCAAAATCCATGGCGGGGGCCACACCTGGCCCGGCGGTCCCCAATATTTACCCGAGCTGGTAATCGGCAAGACTTGCCGCGATTTCAAGGCGTCAGAAGTCATTTGGGAATTCTTCTTCGACCGTTTCTCGACAGTGAGGGAATCTCCAGGTCTGAATAGGGCAGTGAAGTGAACTGAGATGCAAAGATTGCTGGCTTTGGGGACTACCCTGTTCATTGCCGTTTGGGTTTTGACTTGTGAATCGGAACCTCCGAAAGGAGGAGAATTCTATCCCATCTTTTCCAACGATGGGGCCTGGTGTTGGTTCCAGGATCCGCGGGCGGTGTATGTCGAGGGCAAGAATAAGCGCACGTACGCGGGATGGATGACACATGACGGCCAGTTACAGATAGGCGCCTATGATCATCAGACAGGCTCCATCCAGAGTTTTACCTTGAAGAAAGATTGGGACATCGACGACCACAACACGCTCTCGATCCTGGTTCTCCCCGATAGACGACTGATGGTCTTTTATGCCAGACACAACCAGACAGGCCTCTTCTGCAGGACGTCCCTCAAACCAGAAAATATCCTGGAGTGGGGGAAGGAGCTTGTAGTTTCGGACACTCCGGCTATCACTTACAGCCACCCGGCCTTTTTGAAAGCAGAAAGCCGGTTTTATGTCTTTTGGCGCGGGCCAAGCTGGAAGCCAACCTTCGCGTCATCGGCAGACGCTGAACACTGGACTCAGCCGAAGATTCTGATAGAGGAACCGGGTCATGAAGCCCCAAACGTCAGACCTTACACGAAGATTGTATCGGATGGAACATCGACGATCCATTTCGCATTTACGGATGGCCACCCGGATAGTGAGCCTCGGAATTCCATATACTACCTGCGCTATCAGAAGGGAACGTTCTACACAGCGGACGGGAGCAAAGTGGGCAATATGGGGAACCTTCCTGTTTTACCCAGCAAAAGTGACGTGGTTTACAATGGCAAAGACACTGGCGTGCGGGCATGGGTATGGGATATTGCCTTGGACGCAAAAGGTTATCCCGTTATCGCCTACACCCGCTTCCCGAGCACAACGGATCATCGGTACCATTATGCACGATGGAACGGGAAAGCCTGGTTTGACACTGAAATCGTGTCTGGTGGGAAATGGTTCCCGCAAACTCGAGCCGGACAGGAAGAAAGAGAGCCTTATTATTCTGGCGGGATGGCCCTGAACCACAACAATCCTTCTCTTGTCTTTTTATCCAGACCAATCAACGGGGTATTTGAGATTGAAAGGTGGCAGACCCCCGATGAGGGGAAGAGTTGGACCTCGTCATCAATTACTCGAAACTCCAGACTTCTCAACGTCCGTCCGATTGTGCCGATGGGATACACTGGCGCTGAGGACCATGTGCTTTGGATGCATGGGCAGTATGTCCATTATACGGACTACAGGACTGATATCAGAATGACAATAGAAGGCAATGCAACAATGCCAACAAAGGCCTTAGTAGGCGCGGAAACCCAGCGCCGCTGAACTTTTGGAGTCGGTCCAGATATATCGCATGCTTCTCTCCCTTTTCCAACTTGAGAAAGGTCTTCGGGCTTACCGCCGCGCTGCGCGGCTGCTGTGGCTCTGCCGCTGATTTGTTCTAAAAATGATAAGCAACAAGCCGCAATTTGCCCCGTGAAATCCTCCATCCAGCATTTTCCTCGCCTGAACTGAGCTTGAAAAGCCCCCGGGTTACTCTTCTTTGCCTCATCCGCGGGCGGGATCCGAGGGGGAGCATCCGCCTAATGAGAGGGCGGCTTAGAAATTGGGAAGTAATCTCATTTTGATTTTCGTCAAGGAATCTAGAGATTTGACGGATGACGATTATTGAGTCAATACTAGAATAGAACCAAAGCAATTAAAGTGGCAGGGGAGAACAAGGCCCCGCACGCGCAGGGCGTCGCGAGGGCGGAGTTGATTCCGGTTTTGCGTGAGGTGGAGTGTGCCCCATCGCTGGTTTGCGAGGCCTTTGGGGCTTCGTAATCTTCGAGTGCCAAGAGAGCAAGGCAGGTTTGAAAAGACATTGGAGGAATTTACCGTGAAGAAGGTTTCGGGGGGCCCGGTACCCACCAGAAACTGTTTGACCTCTTCGCGCATTCTCGGCGACAATAATCTTAATTCGATCCAATAGATTTCTGGATGATAGGTGCGATCATGACTCATGAGGCGGCCGTTGCGAAAGCCCAGGAGATCGCCAGTCGCGTGCTGGCGCCATCCGCAGGGCAAAACGACAAGGCGGGACAATTCTCTTCCGAGGCTGTCGAATCGCTTGGCGAGTCTGGACTGCTTGGGCTGTTGCTGCCTCTGCATTTTGGCGGTTCAGGGTTAGGTCCCCGCACGTTTGCCGTTGTGACTGCGACGCTCGCCGAGGCCGACGCTTCTGTCGCCATGGTCTATCTGATGCACATCCTCGGCGCCGCAACTATCTCGGCAGCACGCCCAAGCGCAGCTCGGGCGCTCACACCCATACTACAGGAGATTGGCGCGGGCCGCCATTTGTCCACTCTGGCATTCAGTGAAGCCGGCTCGCGCAGTCATTTCTGGGCACCTATATCTCGCGCACATCGGAATGGTAACGGTGTACGTCTAAGCGCCAAGAAATCATGGGTGACCAGCGCGGGTCATGCGCAGAGCTATGTCGTTTCTGCGCTTGCCCCTGAAGGGGCAGGACCTACCGATTCGACCCTCTATCTTCTTACAGCGGAGACACGCGGCCTTTCAGTTGCAGGGCCCTGGGACGGTTTGGGACTCCGGGCCAACGCTTCTGCGCCGATTGCGCTGGACGATTGCCAGGTCCCATCCGATTTTCAGCTGACCGATGACGGCGCGGGCTTTCCGGCCATGCTAAACGTGGTGCTTCCACTTTTTAATTTGGGGACCGCAGCGGTGGCCTTGGGATTGTGCCGAGCGGCAGTCGCTGGAACTGCGTCGCACCTCAAAAGCGCAAAATTCGAGCACCTCGGCCAGAGCCTCGGCGAGAGCCTTCCTACCCTGCGGGCGCAACTCGCGGCGATGCAGATAGATACCGACGGCCTCGCGGCGCGCATCGACGATTTGATTCAGCATCTTGAGAAGCCTCGCGAGACGACCATGCTGCGCGTGCTTGAGTCTAAAGCCGCTGCAGGTGACGTCGCCATTCGCGTCACTTCAGCAGCAATGCGCGTTTGCGGCGGTGCGGCGTTCTCAAAGCATTTGAGCATCGAACGCCTGTTCCGCGATGCGCACGCGGGCGCTGTCATGGCGCCAACGGGCGATGTTCTGCGCGAGTTCATCGGGAAGTTGCTGTTGGGAATACCCCTTTTTTGAGACGAGGGCGCCCCGAAAGACCTTATTGTGAAACGCCGCTGAAAGGAAACGTGGAGATCCATGAGCAAAACAATCTGGGTGGGAGCTGTTGCATACAATCCGAAAGTGGTTACGATTTGGGAGGGAATGCGGCGCTATTTTCATGAGGAAGCGAGTCTTGCCGTTGAGGTCATCCTATTTCAGAGCTACGAGGTGCAAGTCCTGGCGCTCCTCGCCCAACCCAACGAGGCCGCGCCGCGTATCGATATCGCCTGGAACACAAACCTTGCCTATCTGCAAGCCGATGAGTGGAGCGGCCAAGCCTGTCGTGCGATCGCCATGCGCGACACCGATCTCGGCTGGATGACCAAGATCGTTGCTGTCACCGGAGGCCCCATTTCTACGCTCGCAGACTTGAAGAATCGGACGCTCGCGCTGGGCAGCCGAGACAGCGGACACGCGGCGATTCTTCCCGTTCATTTCTTGGAGCAGCAAGGCATCGTCGAGGGGAGGGACTACCGGACGCTGCGCTTCGACAGCGACGTAGGCAAACATGGCGATACCGGGGCCAGCGAAGTGGAAGTGGTGCGCGCCGTCCTCGACGGACGAGCCGACGCCGGCGCCATTGGCAGCCCCTTCTGGAGCACTGTACGCAGCGAGCGCCTGGTGCCCGAAGGTGGCCTTCGTGAGATATGGTCTTCTCCGCCCTACAATCATTGCATGTTCACGGCGCGGGCTGACTTCGATCGCGAAGAGGGGCGCCGGTTTGTCGAAGCGCTCTTAGCCATGAGCTATGACAATCCGGTTCATCGCTCCATACTCGACGCCGAAGGGCTGCAGCGTTGGCTAACGCCTCACCTCGATGGCTACGCTGCATTACGGCAGGCCGCTGGCCAACAAGGATTCTTCAAGCGTATACTTGCCAAGTCGGCCTAACCTGCAATTCACACCACAAAGGCACCAAGACACCAAGGCAAACCTTGAAAAATCGCGATTTATAGGGGTCCTTTTGATTTCTATTCCACTTACATCCTCTTGCATCCAAATTCTTCAATCTGCTTGAATGCCCCAAGCTTTGAGCCTCCTGCCTAAGCACGCATTCAATGCATGAGTTCTGTCCGCTGGTGTACCCATGCAACAACGAGATCAACGATGCCCGGAGCTGCTTTCCACCAAAAGAATGGACCGTTAGGTTCGGGGTGCACAGTCAGATTGTGTTGGGCGTTTGGCACGATCACGGCAGTATAGGTAGTATTCGGTCGATCGAGCGCCGCTTCAATTTTCGAAAGACTCTCATCCACCGGCACTAGCTGATCCAGTTCGCCGTACACCAGCAGCACGGGCGAATTTACCTTTTTCCAGAACCCGAGCGTGTCAAGATTTCCAATCTTTGGATACCAGTTCCACAAATAGGAGTTTTCAGGGGG
>DATKMG010000792.1:0-4113 GCA_035541995.1 Terriglobia bacterium | reverse complement strand
GAGGTCAATTTCTGCTACCTTCAACGCTGAGGGCCGTGGAAATTCCTGATACGGGGAAAATTGTAAACATCAGGATCGGCCAGGTCAACGAGATATTGGATTTCTGCTGTAGGGGGGTTGCGTCGACCGCCCAGGAAAGTGGCGTTTTACAAGAACGCCCTGCAGCAAGATCTTGAATCACCACCGAAGGCTGACGCAATACATTTCCTGAGGGACAAAGACTCCTTTTGCTCGAGATCCCTGCAGGACTTGATGAAGAAGAGGTCAATGGACATGTCCAGGCGAGAAATAAGAGGGATTGCGGGAACAGTGCTTCTGTTGCTGACCTCTGCAGTTGTTTGCGTTGCTCAGGGAACCGGCAAGACTCCTCGCACGGCTCCTTACTTTATCCTCCCGACCTGGGACGGGAAGGTTTTGAAGTCCACCAGCCTGAAAGGTCAGGTCGTGTTGCTGGATTTCTTTCAGACCTGGTGCCCTGATTGCCAGGAAACCTCTCCCAAGCTCCAGAAGATTTATGAACAGTATAAGGACACTGGTTTGGCGGTCATTGGGATTTCCCATGATAAGGACGCAGCCAAATCCATCGAGCCCTTCGTCAAAAAGTACGGCATTACCTTTCCAATCTTAGTGGGTGATCTTTCTGTTGCCATCAGTTATATCGGGGTTAGCCCGCAAAAGCCTAGCTTCCATATCCCGTATGTTGTCTTGGTCGACCGCAAGGGCAATATTGTGGGTGAATATGAGCAAGGCATTCAGAAAGAGGCGACGGATATTCCCCTCCTTGAAGGGCGTATCAAGAAACTGCTGGCCGAGTGAGCCTTGGTTATCCGAATTGATCAAACAAGAGCCCAGAGGAAATTGTAGTCAGCTGTTCTTGGCGTAGCATTCTCCGTTTCTTTGGAATTATCAGAAACCAGGAGCAGGACACAATGGTCGGCATGAAACCAGAACCGAAAGGGATCAACAACGAAGTATCTAACGTCGTGAGTGCGCGAATTCTTTGATGAGCCCATTCCATTATCAATTTTCTCTATCCAATCTCCGTTACGCTAGTTTCTGTCGCGAAACGTCTGAAAAACGGCATAAATACAGATGTTGAAAGCGGCGAATAGATTGGGCTTCTCTCTGCGACAATGGAGTTGTCCCCTCGTTCTCGAGCCGCAGACTCCTTGAGGGGCAGGAGTCTGCGCTACTCCTCACAATTCAACAGGGTAGCGCGGACCTGTGCCACTACAGGTCCGCGGCTCTAAATGTGGCCAGGAAGTGGAGGGGAGTTTTCTGCAATCACCCAGTTTCGCCACAGAAACCAGATTAGTGAATAGGAGAGGAGTGTTGAAGCCGGAATGGAGAAGGTGATCAGGGTAGTAAACTTGGATTATGACAGTACGGCTGATGACTTGGCCTACTGGCTCAGCCGACCTTCCCAGGAGCGCCTCGAGGCCGTCGACCTCCTTCGCGAGAGAGTCTTTGAACTCCCCTCCACAATTGATAAGGTCCTCGAAGCAGCAGATCTCGATTTTGATTAGCTGTAGTATTTTCAGTCCATAGACGTCTTTTTTGTATTGGTCGGAATGAGAATAGAAAAGGACTTCAAAGATTTCGTGAGCTTGTTCAATAAATACAAAGTTCAATACATTGTGGTGGGTGCGTATGCCGTTGGGTACCACGGAATACCGAGAGCCACCCAAGATATTGACCTTTATGTTCGGCCCAACCAACGGAATGCTGTCAGAATTGCAAGGGCGCTGGAGGAATTCGGTTTTACCGGGTTGGATCAACGGGATCTTATCGAACCTGGAAAGGTGATAATGCTAGGGCGTCCACCAATGCGGATAGACTTGCTGACACGCATCTCCGGAGTAACGTGGGAAGCCGCTTGGAGGAATCGGGAGAGTGGAGACTACGGAGGGCAGAACATTCCAATCATTGGATTAAAAGAACTCATCGCTAACAAACGTGCTGCAGGTCGAGCCAAGGATCTGGCCGATCTTGAAGCCTTGACAAAAAGACCATCAAGGCGGATCGGTAAGCCGAAGACAAAAGACTCGGATCGCGAACAATATCACTAGGTCAACCGAAAGCGCAGGCTACCCGCAGGTCACTGCGCCCAAACTCTAACGAATGCAGAAAAGTGGCGCAAACATCCCACAAGAAATCTTAAACATTAAGGTTCTCACTTCTTGGTCGATACCGGCCTGATCATCTGCTTCGGAGCAAAGAAAGTCTCGTCCAGGGATATTGGCTGGTGGCTCTTCCATTCTTTTACAGTGTCATCCACTTTCTGCCGGCGGTACAGAGGCTCCAGCTCTTTGCGAACATCCTGAAGTTTCGGCAATCTCCGGTCTTCCACCTTCACGATTTCAAACCCAAAGGCAGATGGTATAACCTCACTTATGGTCCCGAGTGGAATCGAGAAAATCACCTTCTCCACAGGAGGGACTATCAAAGGCATTTGATGTCCTCTCCGAATATAACCGAGGTCGCCTCCCTTCCCGGAACTCAAGGAATCCGCGGAGAACTTGGCTGCCATCTCCTCGAAATCTGCCCCGTCCATCAGTTTCTTACGAATGTCGTCTGCTTTGGCATGCGCTTCATCGAGGGCTGGGCAGTTTGTTGCCTGTTGATTGGGATTGACGCTGAGGGCGTTCGACGAGCAGACAACGATCCGTCTCACTTTGGCTTCCTCGTACTTGGCACTGTTTTCATTCAGGAACTTCTGAAGGGCTTCGTCGGTCACCGAAACCTCAGCTTCCATTTCGTTGCGCACAGCCGATGTCAAAATGGATTCCTGCGAGATCTTGAGATCAAGGCTCACGGAATCTCTTTCCGCGAGTTTCCGCTTTTCTGCTTCCTGATAAAGCAGTTTATTGCTAATCAATACATCGGCCAATTGCCGCCTGCCGGGCCCGGAATAGAAAGGCCGGAACTGAGGAGGCATGGTCTCCAGGATTCGATTTACCTCTCGGGCGGTGATCTGCAGCTCGCCCATCTTAATGACCACAGCTTCAGGGGAAACCGGAGCTGCTGCCGTGGGTTCAGACTTCCCGGATGTGGTAGAAGAGTTCGGCACTGAGCCGGCTGGGGAAGGAGATGACGGGCCCATGGGGGTGGGGTTCTGTGCACTGGCAGAGAGGGCCAGACCCACTGTGAGAATGCACAGACACTCCAGCTTGAGTATCATTTGCAGCGGTTTCAAATCGTTCTCCTTTCTTGAATAGACTGGTAAACCGCAAACTTACTAATATAAACTTTTGGCGGAAAAAAGGGAACAGACAACGGGTGCAATCAAAAATGGCGTCCCGAAGGGACAAGAGAGAATTAGCCAGGGGCAAGCACAATGGTGCGCCGCCCCTGGAATATGTATTTCAATAAGTGGGCACCCTGGAGGGGTGCCAGGAGAATCTCGCACCCCTCCAGGGTGCTATGCCGTTGGTAATCCATTCCAGGGGTATCGCGGCGAACGTGGTCGCCGCTCAACCCCTGGCTAATTTCTGTTGTCCTTTCAGGACGTCTTCCGGCCTTCCTGATGGCACTTTTGATTGCATCCACAGACAACCATCGGATGGAGAAAATCCAACAAGTTCTCAAATCAGCCATTTGGGTCCTGACCGGGCTGGCCATTGCCTGCACGCTCATCGGGATTGCCCCAGCCCAGATCCTTCTGAGCCTGGCATTGCTGAGTTTCCTCCTGGACAGGGCTCTACTCTATGCAGGAAATGAGAGCATTCCCCCTGTTACAATCGCTCAGTCTCCATGTTCGCGTCTTCCAGCCGGGCCTGTCGAGACCGGGAAAAAGGGCCGCCGGGGTGGCAGCCCCTTATCTCTATCGATTGATTTGAGAGTTACATTCCCTCCAATCAAGGCGCCACTCCTGATCTTCATGGGGTGGACTCTGGTGTCTTACTTCTTCTCGCCTGAACGAGCTCTTGGACGACCGCCAATCAACAAATTCTGGCTTTTTTGCATCCCACTCATTGTTGCCAGCGAATTTTCACGAGTCCGGATTCTCAAAACCTACTATGCGATTTTTGCAGCAGGATCGTTGGCAGCGGTCTTGACGATTGTCCAGTACTTTCTCCTGGCCAGAAACACAATCCAGTACAGGGTGACCGG
>DATKMG010000791.1:0-5095 GCA_035541995.1 Terriglobia bacterium | reverse complement strand
AGCATCGGATACATCTTCCAGGGAATTGGCTTGTTCCCCCACATGAGCGTAGCGGAAAACGTCGGCACCGTGCCGCGCTTGTTGAGATGGGATAGGAAGAGAACGGAGAATCGGGTGCATGAACTCCTGGAACTTGTCGGTTTGCCTCCCGAAGAGTTCAAACATCGGAGACCAGCGACCTTGTCAGGGGGGCAGCAACAGCGGGTTGGTTTGGCGCGAGCGTTGGCAGCTGGTCCTAAGATCATGCTCATGGATGAACCTTTCGGTGCTCTCGACCCCATTACCCGGGCAGCACTCCAAAATGAGTTTCAGCACTTGCAGCGGTCCCTGAAGTTAACGGTGATCATGGTCACGCATGATATGACTGAGGCGCTTCTGATGGGTGACCGCATTATCGTCATGCTGAAGGGGGAAATAGTAGCCTCAGGGTCTCCCCACCAGCTGCTGGCGGATTCCACTCACCCTTATGTGTCGGCACTTATGGAGGTCCCGTTGCAACAGTCGGGGCTATTAGCGGCACTCCTTCAACGCAAGGCTGAAGCATGAACTACCAGCGACTTGAGGACGAACTTCATCTTTTGCCGGATTACCTCGGCCATCACGTAGTGTTGGCAATTGCTGCACTGTCAGCGGGAATTCTCGTATGTGTTCCGTTGGGTTGTCTAGTGAGCCGGATCAAGTCTCTGCAGGCACCCGTTCTCGCCTTTGTCAATGTCGTGCAGACCATTCCGAGCATTGCCTTGCTTGCCTTGATGGTTCCACTCTTAGGCCAAATTGGATTTGTGCCCGCTTTTATTGCTCTTTTTCTTTATAGCCTCCTGCCAATATTAAACAACACGGTGACGGGGATTCTAGGAGTTGACCCTGCGGTAACGGAAGCAGCCACTGCAGTGGGCATGACCTCACTTCAGGTTCTGTTTGAAATTGAACTGCCTCTGGCATTATCAGTTATTATCGCTGGCATCCGGACCTCGGCCGTGTGGGTTGTGGGATCGGCAACATTGGCCACACCAATCGGGGCGACGAGCCTTGGAAACTACATATTCAGCGGGTTACAGACTCAAAACACCGTATCAGTAGTGGTTGGTTGTGTTGCTGCAGCAGGGTTGGCCATCGGTTTGGACCAGCTGGTACGACTTGCTGAGATTTCGGCACGAAAGAGAAGCAAAAAACTCGCGACCATAGCTCTAGTGGCCTTGACATTGTTGCTCACTGTAGCGATAGCCCCCCTCTTTGTCAGTCATCAAACAAGAGGTCTTCAAGAACCTGTCGTGGTGGGAGCCAAGACCTTCACCGAGCAATACATTCTGGGAGAACTCCTCGTAAGAAGACTGCAGAAAGCCGGAGTGCCGGCATTCAACAAGGCCGGGTTAGGTTCCACCATTTTATTCGAATCTCTTGTCGCCGGATCCGTGGACTGTTATGTGGACTACACTGGTACTATTTGGACTAACTTCCTGAAACGACGGGATCACCCTTCCAGGTCCCGAATGCTGGAGGAATTGTCTCGGACTCTGGAGGAAAGATACGGAGTAGTCGTTGTGGGGTCCCTGGGGTTCGAAAATACTTACGCACTGGCAATGAGGAATGAAGACGCCCGCCGCCTCCACATTCAAGACATTGCCGGATTGACCGCATTGGCAGGCAATCTCTCCATTGGAAGCGACTACGAGTTCTTCAGCCGGCCCGAATGGGAAGCATTGTGTACGAAGTATGAGTTGCAGTTTAAGGAACAGTTAACCTTAGATCCAGCTTTGATGTATCAGGCGATTCGCGAAGGAAAAGTAGACGTTGTTTCCGCATATTCGACCGACGGACGGTTGATCGACAATCACCTCACCGTACTCGCGGATAATCAGGAGGCTCTCCCATCTTATGATGCGGTTCTGCTTCTCTCTGCAAGAGCTGCCAAGAGGAACAAGGTAGTGGATGTCTTGCGGCAGCAATCCGGACGAATCGACAACGACCTGATGAGAGAAGCCAACAGAATGGTGGATGTAAACCGACGTTCGGTTGTGGACGCGGCAACTTATCTTGCAAGAGCCATGGAGGCGTCTTCTCGATCGAGGAAGTAAGGCTTTCCAAACCTGTGTCACAGCCCCCGTCGCAACGACTCCTTCCGACCAGAAATCCCCATTTCTTAGCCCGAGCACATGCAAATCAATCGTTTGGGAGGCCGTTCTGGCCTTTGAAATCTCAGCCAGGCAGACGATTACAAACCATTTTGGGCTTGTCGTGGGCTTTTGACCACATGAGAAACCCACGATGAATTCAGAATACGAATTCATCGTGGCTACCCCTGCCATTTTCATCCGCGGTGGTGAACTTGAATGATGCACTCATCAGAACAGGGGTACGGGAAGCGCTAACCCGGTTGGAGATCAAATATTCCCACTTCCATGAAGGGGAAAGACAGAGGCTGTTCTGTTCCGCAGACATCGCAGGACACGCGATGTCTGCGCCAGCCACCTTTTCCCTCTGGCGGGAACGACCACTGTGCTACCTGGCCCAGAGTGGCCGGTGTTGTTTCCTTAGCTCCAGCTTGCCTTTCATGCTGTCATGGCTAGCCTGACCCAACCACTGGAAGGGTTTTACATCAACGTTGATCAACGTGTTGTCCGTTCCCTGATCCATCACGGTGTCGGTGAGATCCGCACCAATCACGGTGCAATGGCTAGTGTCTGCCCAGAGCATGATCTGGGCAGAGGTAATTTCTTCGCCGGGGGGAAGCGGAAGCCACGGGAACCAATCCGTTGGGACCCACGGAATCGGTGTAAACTTCTCAACACTGTCACCTGCAACCAATGTATTCGTTGTACCAAACAAATTGACTCCGACGAAGCCGTTGCCGTAAAGCTTGTTCGCTGCGATTGTTGCTCGGTTCACATTCCACGTTACGATCCCGAACCCCATGGATTCACCACCAATGGAGTTAAATGCGACGTAAGGATTCTTGATCTTCTTCTCAGGAGACGGGTCATCGGCGAACTGGTCTTCGATCCAGATACCGTCTGCGTATCCATTCGCTTGAATGGAATTATAGGTAATGACATAGCGGGAGGGTTGCGGTGCGACAGGATAGTCAGGCAATCCCGAGTAGGAGATAGCGCCGATTGCATGGTTCCACTTCACATTAGTGAATTGGTTTCGTGAGATTTCAACAGTGCAATTACTCAAACCCTCGTATATAAGCCCAAAGAAGACGTTATTGAGAGAGTTGTTGGTGGCTTTGAGCGTCCCATTCTGAATGTGGTCCGGGCCATAAGAGATTGGGGCTGCATCAAATTCACAATTCCTCAGATAGTGGTTCCCGGTCATGGGATCCTGACCGCTGAGGCTGAAGATCGATATTCCCAACCAATTGTTGAACTCCCACCCATTCATACCCGGCGCCCCCTTGATTCTCATCCGATCAAATGAGGTATCGACTTTGGTGCCGTTGACAACCACGAAGCTGGTCAATCCCTTATCGTCAGCAGAGGTCACTTCCGCGTAAGGGACGCTGATACTCAAATCCGACATCGCAACCGATCCCTGCGCCCCGACGGGGATGTTGAACCAGAACAGCAGCCAGTCATCCTCTGAATAAGAAGTGGACAGGGGTAACGATACGCGGTCAATCGGGTGATCGGGATCAGTAGTTATGACTGTTTTGTCCTTGCCTGCGCCTCTAAGGACACCCTTAAAAGCAAAGTCCACGACAACAGTATTGAAGAGGAAATAGGCTCCTTCCTGCAACTGAACTGTCCCGCCATTACGAGCTTCATGAAGCGCTGCAAGGATGTTGCCTGAGGAGTCGACTAAGGCGTTGGGACAGGGCACAACGACAACATTGGCATAGGCCTGCGAGACAAAGAAACCGAGGATACCTGCAATCGAAATGATTGCTAATCGTTTCAGCATAATTTCCTCCGATAAATCAGGATTTGATAAGTTTCAAAAACCAGCGAGTACTCCTGACCGACTTGCATTGTCTTCCAACACCTGTCACTGCCCCAAAAGCCGAAATCTGTCCTTTCTGCGATTGTTTCGGCTCTCCCTCCTTTCCCGGTCTCTTGACCGGAACTTGGGAATTGGCTAGGCCCGTCGCAATCGAAACAGCCTGATGAACCACGGAACGGGGTTGGTGAATGGACACGTATTGCTTTTCCCTGAAGGGGATAAACTTATCAGCCCAGGGTTGCACAAAGCGCTACCCTGGGATTGAGGTCCCACGGTGTGTCCCTTCCCTGAAGGGGAAGAACAAACACCTTTGGGATTTCTCTATCCCTTTCAGGAATGCGCGGATCATCGGCATCTGATTCCCAGGGTAGTCCGCCAAGGCGGAAAACCCTGGGCTGGAGAATGTATCCCCTTCGGGGAATCGAGTGATTCGGGGTTGCCCAGACAAGACGTTCTTGGGCATGTTTATGACATGGTTCGCAGAAATTGCTGAACACGCGATGTCCGCCAACCGCGGCCCCCAGTCGTGGAAGATCAGATATGCCGCTCGGACGAAGTCTCGTCCTCCTTAATTCTGGTACGATAGTGTTCAAACGGCAGGCTGTGAGAAAGACATACTGATCCCCGCGCTATTCTTCTTTACCAGGAAACTGGGAATCAATTCATGGGAAGTCATTTTTGCATCAATATTAGGTCTCTCTGCAGCTTACTGAAGGGAAAAGAGATGGAGGGAGATATAACGAGCTTGTAACGGTTAAACGCCTGGCACACAAGGGTCTCTCTTTTCAAGCAGTCTAAATTATTGTGTTTCATCGCGGAATCGAAGTAGGATTAAAACGATTCTGGCCGTCTTCTTCCTTTCTTTCTTCCTCTTCTTCCTGTTCGGCGTGCATGCAAGAGGGGGAGTCCATGGTGCCGCAAGTTTGTCCCAGGTTGGTCCGCTTCGGGGTGTTTGAGGTTGATCTCGGCTCCGGGGAACTCTTCAAGAACGCGCAAAAGGTCCACATCGAAGAGCAGCCTTTCCAGGTTCTTTCCATCCTTCTTGAAAAGCCCGGACAACTGGTCACTCGTAAAGAACTGCAGCAACGGCTCTGGCCGCAAGACACCTTCGTAGACTTCGAGCACAGCCTCAATGTCGACATCCAGAGGCTTC
>DATKMG010000790.1:0-3039 GCA_035541995.1 Terriglobia bacterium | reverse complement strand
CCGCGGTGGTGAGCTGGAAAAGGTCATCCGGCACTTTCATGAATGGATGAAAAGGCGAAATCCGGTAGCCACGGTTACTGCTTTTAACGCAGTAACCGTGGGCATTTGACCCTCTGAAAAGCCCGCGATTGATTTAAGAAGCAAATCAATCGTGGCTACCAATGCGGCAGAATAGCAGAAGCCGAAGGCGACCCCCTGGGATTTAGAAACGCTCCTCAGGCTCACCTTTCCCCTAAAAGACGTTAGGGGGGTTGGCGTTTATTTATTGGTGTGGGTCGGCCAGATGCAATTCTGCCCCGCGGATGCCTGTCAAAGTTCACAGTTAGCTCCTTGCCAAAGATGATATAAGCTACACCGGGAGTGGTTGTAGTTGAGTTACCAACCATCAGACCGGGCTGCACCATGTTTCAGCCCGGCAGGAAGCAGGAATCCTAAGCCTTCGATATCAGCAGGGATATTGTTCGATCAGGAGGAATCTAATGGCCAAGTACGATGAAGACGAGCAGGAACAAGCCGCTGATGCCGGTTCGGATGAGGAGCAAAAGCCGAAACTCAAAGGCAAGGAATACATGAAGGAGTTACGCCAACTTCAGACGGAACTTTGCGTGCTCCAAGCGTGGGTGAAACACAACGGACAGAGGGCGATCGTCATCTTTGAAGGGCGGGACGCTGCGGGGAAGGGGGGTACGATCAGGGCGCTGACCGAAAGGGTGAGTCCGCGGGTATTCCGGGCTGTGGCTTTGCCGGCGCCTACAGACCGGGAGAAGACACAGATGTACATGCAGCGCTACCTGGCTCACTTTCCTGCGGCCGGTGAGGTGGTCATTTTCGATCGCAGTTGGTATAACCGGGCGGGAGTGGAATACGTCATGGGCTTCTGCACCAAGGAGCAGCACGTCCGTTTTCTGCGAGACTGTCCCATTTTTGAAAGTTACGTTGTTGCGGGCGGCATCAAGTTGATCAAATACTGGCTGGAAGTCAGCAACGAAGAGCAGAAACGGCGTTTCGAAGCTCGCATTGACGACCCGCTCCGTCAATGGAAGCTCTCGGCCATGGATCTGCCATCCCGTGAGCGATGGTACGAGTACTCCAGAGCCCGGGACTTGATGCTGGAAGCGACCGATACGGAATGGGCGCCCTGGCACGTCGTTCGTTCCGATGATAAAGCGCGGGCGCGTCTCAATTGCCTTTCCCATTTCCTCAGCCTCTTCCCTTATGAGCCGGTTCCTCAGCCGAAAGTAGAGTTGCCCAAGCGTTCCAAGAAAGAAAGCTATGATGATGAGACGCCAATGAAGGACCGTAAATGGATCCCTGAGCGGTATTGAAACATCAGTCAGACTCATTCTGCGGCCCTGGCAATAAGCTGCCGGTAGGAAAAAAGGTAGGGTTAAGTCTATGAGCAAATTGTCGTCAGTCATTCCAATCAATGAGTGGCTTGCTGACTACCGGTCCGATTGGCTCCGGTTCGACGTGATCGCCGGACTGACTGCAGCCGCGGTAGTCATTCCGAAAGCGCTGGCCTATGCCACTATTGCCGGTTTGCCCGTCCAGGTAGGATTGTATACCGCGTTCGTCCCTGTAGTGATATATGCCCTGCTGGGCAGCTCGCGGTCGCTCAGTGTAAGCACGACCACGACCCTGGGTATTTTGACCGCGGCTGAGCTCAGTGAGGTCGCACCCTCTGGCAATCCTGGGGAATTGCTGGCCGCCACCTCGACGCTGGCTCTGTTGGTGGGGGTCACACTGTTGCTAGCTTCGCTCCTCCGGTTGGGTTTTGTGGCCAACTTCATCTCCGAGCCGGTGCTGACGGGATTCAAGGCCGGGATAGGCCTCGTCATCATCCTGGACCAGGCGCCCAAACTGTTCGGCATCCATTTGGATAAGGGCCGTTTCGTTCATAACCTGGTCGCGATGATCGGACACCTGCCAGAGACATCGATCCCCACCCTGCTGGTCGGCGGCGTCATGATCGTCATCCTGTTTGGGTTGGAACACTTCACACCAAGGGCCCCAGCGCCACTGGTGGCCGTCGCAGTGGGGATCGCCGCTTCCGGACTGCTCGGGCTAACCGCCCGTAGTGTTGCGATCGTGGGCCACATCCCCCGAGGCTTGCCCGCCTTCACGGGGCCCAACCTCGCGCTGGTTGAGCAACTCTGGCCCGGTGCACTGGGGATTGCGTTAATGAGCTTCACGGAAACCATCGCGGCCGGGCGCGCCTTTGCCCGGGGGACCGATCCGCGCCCCAGGCCGAACCAGGAGTTGCTGGCGACCGGGCTGGCCAACATGGGCGGCGGACTCTTCGGCGCTATGCCGGCGGGGGGAGGCACAACCCAAACGGCAGTGAACTGTCTGGCTGGCGCCCGTACCCAACTGGCTGCGCTGATAACCGCCGGGGCCTCCGTCGCGACCATGCTTTTCCTCGCACCCCTGATGGGACTGATGCCACAGGCCACACTGGCTGCAGTTGTGATTGTCTATTCGATTGGGTTGATCAAGCCCTCGGAATTTAGCACCATCCGGCGCATTCGGCGCATGGAGTTCCGCTGGGCATTGGTCGCTTGCGCCGGGGTGGTGCTGATCGGAACTCTCCAGGGCATCGTGATCGCAATCATCGTATCTCTGCTGGCCCTTTCCCAGCAGGCCGCCAGTCCACCGGTTTATGTCCTTGGACGCAAGCCGGGCACCAATGTTTTTCGTCGCATATCTAAGGAGCACCCTGAAGATGAGACTTTCCCAGGGTTGCTGATGGTTCGGATAGAGGGACGGATCTTCTTCGCTAATGCACAGCGCATCGGCGAGAAATTGCTTTTGCTGCTCGACCAAGCCAGTGCAAAAGTGATCGTGGTCGACTTCAGTAGTGTCATTGATATTGAATATTCAGCCCTCAAGGCGTTGATCGAGGGTGAAGAGAAGCTGCGTCAGCGCGGCGTCCTGCTGTGGCTGGTTGCGCTCAACCCGGAGGTCCTGCACATGGTTCAACGTTCATCGCTCGGCGAGACGCTGGGTCGTGAGCGGATGCTCTTCGACTTGGAAACAGCC
>DATKMG010000789.1:0-11169 GCA_035541995.1 Terriglobia bacterium | reverse complement strand
CCAGGGTTCTGCACGCTTCTCCAGGTATTCTTGATAGCGATGCATCGCCACCACCAATTCGCCCTTCTTTCCCTCGGGCCGTAGCCGGGTGTCAATCTTGTAAATACTGCCTTCTCCATGAGAAACAGAAAGAAGCTGGTCCAAGATTTCTACCAACCGAATGCAACGGCGTTGGGCTTCCACAGAGTCTTGAAGATTATCGACACTATAGAAATACACCAGATCCAAGTCAGAGTTATAGCTCAAATCCCGGCCGCCGAGTTTTCCCAAGGCTAGGATGGCAAAATGATCCCGTGCCCAAACTGCGAATCCCTGGCCGCACTCGCGTTCCAATTCGACACAACTCATATCGAAGGCTCCGAGAAGGCAAGCCTCAGCCAGCGTGGCCAGTTGTTTACCGACCTGCTGACGTGTGAGTTGTCCCAGGAGATCTTTCATTCCAATCTGAAAGAGTTCAGCCTGTTGAAAGTTCCGGAGGATTGACATGCCTTCCGCACGGTTCTCAGCTTTTGACCGCAGGTGCTCAAGTTCCGTCTGAAAGTCACGAAGAGACTTCAGTTTCCGTAACCGGCCCGGTCGCACCAGGTAATCCAGAAACTCTGGCCGCCGGCAGAGAAACTCGGCTAGGAATTGACTGAAGGACAAGACACGAATCAATCTAGACAGGATTTCAGGCGACTCATTCAACAAGGTGTAGAGAGAGTCTCGTTCCCCAAACGCACTGGCGAATCTCTCAAAGTAAGAGAGTCCTGCGTCAGGATCCGGAATCTGCTCGAAGCATCTAAGCAACGCAGGCATCAGATTAGCCAGCAGGTTGCGCATTCTGGAGGGAGAGTGGGCAAAAGAAGGTGCGTCGCGCAAAAGGGCAATGTGATGGAAAGAAGATCTCAAATCGCGGAAACCATGCCGGGCTAGAACGGAGAAAGCCTCTTCCTCATTCAGACTCTTATTGAGGACCAAAGCCGTTTCGCCGTGCTTGTCTCCCGGTGATCCCCGGCGTTGAAAGGTGACCAGGTTCTGGAAGATCCGGCTGACGTTGGCGGTGTGTCGTTGATAAGCTTTGCGGAACTGTTTCAGAGTTTGCTCAATCGAACGACCTTGGAATCCCATCCTGCGGGCGCACTTGAACAACTCATCGGGATTATGCGGCAATTCGTGGGTTTGTAGATGAAACACCATTTGGAGCTTGTGTTCAAGATCCCGAAGGAAAAGGTAAGCCTGTTTCAAGTCGTGGTATTCCCGATCATCAATGAACTGCTGTCTCTGCAGCTCGTCTAGAGCCAGAAGAGTATTAGGCTGCTGGAGCTTAGGGTTTTGTCCCCCGTAAATCAACTGCATGGCTTGCACAAAAAACTCGACTTCCCGGATTCCTCCTACCCCTAGCTTGACATGGGTCTCCTGCCTCTTGCGGGAACCTAGTTTTGAGTCGATCCGGGTCTTGATTTCCTGGATCTCTTCCAGCGAGGCAAAGTCCAGGTATTTACGGTAAATGAAGGGGCGAAAGACCTCGCGGAACTCCTCGCCCAAGGCTGTGGAACCGGCGACTGACCTGCCTTTAATCAAGGCCAGCCGCTCAAAGGTCTCTCCCCAGGCAGCATAGTAATTCTTGCAGGCAGCCATTGAACTGGCCACACTTCCGGTACCTCCCTCGGGTCGCAATCGCAGATCGACCCGGTAGAAATATCCCTCCTCTGTCAGTGCAGACAGCTCGTGGGTGGTGGCTTGGGCTAGCTTAATAAAGAATTCGGTATTGGGGATGCTTGTTTCCGCCCGATGTTGGCTGGCAGGAGTGTCTCCCTGCAGAGCCGGTTCAGTTTTTCCCTGATCTCCGTCATAAACGTAGATGAGGTCAATGTCTGAGCTGTAATTCAGTTCCCGTCCACCCAATTTCCCCATTCCCAGAATTGTGAATCGAGCAGGCCGCAGGATTTCTGATTGATCCTGATATTGGGGGATGCCAAAGCGCTGGACCAGCCGGTCGTTGCAGATCTCGTAGACCAACTGGATCACAGTGTCAGCAAGATTGGAAAGATCTGTCATTGTTCCAACGACGTCTGTAACTCGAAGAATGTCGCGGGCCCCGATGCGCAGCGTTTCACGACGTTTGAAGCGCGCCAGAGCATGCAACTGGAGCATGGGGTCCGTAAACTTGCTAGTAATTTGACGCGCCTCCTTCAAAAACAGCTCGGCACTCTTGACCCATGGCGAACCCAACTGGTCTAGGACCCAATAAAAATACTCCGGGTTGCGAATTAGGATGTCAGCACTGAATGGAGATGTTCCGCAAATCAAGATGATGGCTTCCAGGGCCTCCGGGGTATCCCAAAGGAACCCTAAGAGGTTGACCGGGTGAGGGACTATAGCCAGAAAACGCTCGAAGTTATTCAATGCCGCGTCAGGATCGGGAGACTGCTGGGCAATCCGAAGCACCGGCTCAATGATTCGAGCCAGCATTTCGCGCGTGTCCGGCTCCTCGGCGATCAATTGCAGGTTACGATCGGCGCTAGCGGGGTCCTTAAAACCAAACTGAGACAAGAAGGCATGGACCTCCTCGGCGCTCAGTTCCTCAGCCATCAATAGGTCTTCGGCTTTCATGAGAAGCGGATAGCAGATACCAGGGGCGAGTCATCAGGTTCCTCCCCGGTTCCTTGCTTTATACCACACTCTTTTCCCATTCTGAGAACCTTCTCAATTCAGCGTTGGGATTGACGGGGCATTGGAGCAAGGCAGTCCGAATAGACAAAAATTCTGGAGACAAAAGAGAAGGGGCTAATCATCTGGCGGTGTGGCTTCTCGATGATTTTCTGGCGCCATCCAAGTCTGAATTCTGACACCTAATGTCATTGAGCACACCCCAACCCTTCCTTGACATACTGCTTTGTTGTGCTAGTATTCTGACCGGTTTTCGGACAAGTTGTGGGCAGAGAGGGACGTTGAAATGGAGTCTAAGGAGAAGATCCAGATCATGTCGGAGGCGGAGATGAGCCGCACGTTGGCACGACTGGCTCAGGAAATAGTTGAGCGCAACAACGGAACTGATGGGCTGGCCCTGGTGGGGATTCGGCGCAGAGGAGTTCCATTAGCTCAGCGCCTGGCCGGGATCATGGGTGACCTGGAAAGGACTCCGGTGCCGGTGGGATTCCTCGACATCAATCTCTATCGTGATGACTTCTCCACGGTGGCAACTCAACCAGTCATCCAACGGACCGAGATTAGTTTCCCGGTCCCCGACAAGACCATAGTTCTCGTGGATGACGTCCTTTACACTGGAAGGACAGTTCGAGCGGCGATGGACGCCCTACTGGATTACGGGCGCCCCCATGCCATCCAGCTTTGTGTTCTGATTGACCGTGGACTCCGGGAACTTCCCATCGAGGCCAATTACGTCGGGAAGTACATGCAAACCACGGGGAAAGAAAGTGTCGAAGTCCGGCTCACAGAAACCGACCAGCAGGACTGTGTAGTTCTAACCAGGGAAACAGGCTGACCGGAGGACTGAAGCCGGATTGCATCCCGTCCTATCCCATTTCAAACCCCGGGAGGCACTGTGACTTTGAGAACGAAGGACCTGCTGGGCATTGAGGACCTTTCTGCCGACGAAATCCAGCTCATCCTGGACACGGCCGAATCCTTCAGGGAGATTTCGACTCGCCCCATTAAGAAAGTCCCCACCCTGCGCGGGAAGACTATCATTAACTTCTTTTTTGAAGCGTCCACACGGACTCGAACCTCCTTTGAGATTGCAGCGAAGCGGTTGAGTGCAGACTCTGTTAATATTTCCGCCTCAAGTAGCAGTGTGGTTAAAGGGGAAACCTTGATTGACACAGCCCGCAACCTGGAGGCCATGGCAGCCGATGTTATCATCATCCGGCACTCCAGTTCTGGCGCTCCGCACATGCTGGCCAAAATGTGTA
Organism: Terriglobia bacterium; assembly: GCA_035541995.1. Classification (GTDB taxonomy): domain Bacteria; phylum Acidobacteriota; class Terriglobia; order Versatilivoradales; family Versatilivoraceae; genus DATKMG01. The sequence goes on along the minus strand of DATKMG010000789.1, from coordinate 7,255 downwards.
GCGCCTCCATAGTGAATGCTGGCGATGGGGCACACGAACATCCAACCCAAGCCTTGTTGGACGCTTTGACCATGCTGAGGCACAAAGGACGGATCGAGGGGTTAAAAGTAGTCATCGTTGGAGATATCACACACAGTCGGGTGGCAAGGTCCAACTGCCTCCTGCTTGGGAAAAAGGGCGCTCATGTCACTGTGTGTGCTCCGCCGACCTTGCTGCCGCTTGAGTTCGAGAGGATCTCCCAACTCTGCGATCCGGATCCATTAGGCCACTCAACGACCAAGCACCGGGGAACTATTCGCGTGACTCACCGGATGGACGAGGCCCTGGAAGATGCGGATGTGGTAATGATGTTGCGGATTCAATTGGAACGCCAACAAGAGGCTTTCTTCCCCTCAATCCGCGAGTACTTCCGTAATTACGGGCTGAGTTCACAACGCATGAAGAGGGCCAGGCCCGATGCCATCATTATGCATCCCGGACCGATCAATCGCGGTGTGGAAATCGCCTCGGATGTCGCTGACGGTCCCCACTCAGTGATCCTCCATCAAGTTACACATGGGGTCGCAGTGCGCATGGCCGTACTGTACCTGCTCACGGGCGGGACGCGAGAGGAAATCTCCGAGAGGAGTTAGCCGTGAATTCAGTGTTGATCAAGAATGGACGAGTGATTGACCCGTGCTCCGGTCTCGACCAGGTGAGCGACTTATTGATCGAAGACAGCCAAGTCAGTCGGATCGACCACAATATCTCCCGTCCCGGCGCGGAGGTCCTGGATGCTTCCGGCTTAGTTGTGGCTCCAGGGCTTATTGACCTCCACGTTCACCTGCGGGAACCGGGGCGCGAGGACGAGGAAACCATCGAAAGCGGTTCATTGGCAGCAGCCTCGGGAGGTTTTACTTCAGTTTGCTGCATGCCCAACACGGACCCAGTCAATGACAACCCTTCGGTCACCTCCTACATTGTGAATGAAGCCAGGCGTCGGGCCGTCACTCGGGTTTTCCCAATTGGGGCAATCAGTCAAGGAAGAAAAGGGGAAAAACTGGCTGAGATCGGTGAAATGGTGGAAGCTGGAATCGTGGGCATCAGTGATGATGGTAACGGAGTAATGAACGGCCAGCTTATGCGGAGAGCTATGGAGTATTCTCTGCCTTTTGGCATTCCGGTCATCGAACATTGTGAAGACTCGCAATTGGCCGCTCATGGAGTGATGAATGAGGGCTACCATTCGACGCTGCTGGGTTTGAAGGGAATCAACCGGGTCGCTGAGGAGGCCATGGCTGCCCGGGACCTCCTGCTGGCAGAATTGACGGGCGCTCACCTCCATATCGCTCACTTGTCCACTCGCGGATGCCTGGAACTGGTCAGGACTGCCAGAGCCCGGGGCATTCGGGTCACCAGTGAAGTCTCTCCGCATCACTTCTCATTGACCGACGCAGCTTGTTGCAGTTTTGACACGCACACTAAAATGAATCCACCCCTTCGAACCGGGGTGGATATCCAAGCTTTGATTGGGGGATTGGCTGATGGAACTGTGGATTGCATCGCCACGGACCATGCTCCTCACAATTCCAACGAAAAAATGCTGGAGTTTGATCATGCTCCATTCGGGATTATCGGCCTGGAAACAGGGTTGGGACTGGCTTTGACCCTTCTTTACCATAGCGGCAAAGTATCGCTTGGCCGCCTGGTCGAGTTGATGAGCACCACCCCCGCCCGGCTTATTAAGCAGCCATTAGGACGGCTGACACCCGGTTTTGCTGGGGATGTAACGGTCTTTAGCCCTGACGTCGAGTGGGTTTACGATGTGAACCGCAGCCAATCCAAGAGCCGGAATTCTCCGTTTCATGGCATGAAGCTGCAAGGTCAAGCGGCGGCGGCAGTGGTGAAGGGACGGATCGTTTATCGAAACCCTTCGTTAGTGAAAACCTGACGAAAACGAGGGGTTGAGTCTCGGATACCCAACGAATCGAGATTAAGGAAATAATCCGCGAACCTGGGTGGCCTCGGCAACTCTTCCTACCGCCAGGACATATGCTGCCAGCCGCATGTCCAAGTTCTGCTTTCCCGCCAAGTCGTAAACCTCCTTGAAACTGCGAACCATAATTTTTTCCAGCTGGTTGTTGACCTCATCTTCCGTCCAGAACAATCCTTGCAGGTCTTGAACCCATTCGAAATAAGAGACGATCACCCCGCCGGCATTGCACAGAATGTCGGGAATCAGGAAACAGCCATTGGCGATGAGGATCCTGTCCGCTTCTGGAGTGATAGCAGCGTTGGCGGCCTCTGCAACAATGGAGGCTCGGACCTTAGGTGCGTTTTCCTGGTTGATCTGGTTCTCCAGTGCAGCGGGCACCAGGATGTCGCACTTCAACTGGAGTAAGTCTTTGTTGGAGATTGCTTCGGTGCCTTTCAAGCCCTTCAAGACCCCAGAAAGGGACTTGTGCTGGATCGCTTCATTCACATCAATCCCTTTTAGATTGACGATACCTCCCTGGGAATCACTCAGAGCAATGACCCTGGCGCCATCTTCATGTAGCAAGCGGGCCGTGGTACTTCCGACGCTGCCAAATCCCTGGACGACAACCCGGGAATCGTCCAGATGAAAGTTATTGACCTTGCAGGCCTGGCGGATCGCGTACCAGCACCCCCTAGCCGTAGCCTCCTCCCGCCCACGCGAGCCTCCCAACGAGACTGGTTTCCCTGTTACGATTCCAAGAATGGAATGGCCCATCGTCATGGAATAGGTGTCCATGATCCAAGCCATGGTCTGGGCATTGGTATTGATGTCAGGAGCCGAGATGTCCCGATCCGGCCCTACCATCATGAGAATCTCCGAGGCGTAGCGCCGGGTCATGCGTTCCAGTTCGCCTTGTGACATGCGTTTGGGGTCACACACGACACCCCCTTTGCCGCCACCGTAAGGGATATTCACAGTGGCACATTTCCAGGTCATCAGGAATGCCAAAGCTTTGATCTGATCCAGTGTCACATCCGGGTGATAACGAATTCCACCTTTGGCCGGACCCCGGGCCACATTGTGCTGAACCCGGTATCCTTCAAAGACCCGAATTTCTCCGTTGTCCATTCGGACCGGAATCGACACGATCAGCTGCCTTTTGGGCTGGATCATCACCTCCCGAAGATCATTCGGAAGCTCTAGCACTTCGGCCGCGGCATTAAAACGAGTTCTCGATATTTCATACAAGTTCAGCTCTTCTTTCACGAACGGCCTCCGGGAATGGGGAATAGGGAAACCTTGCCTCAAGCATATTTTTTCCTGAGTGGGAGTGCGAGAGGGAAACAGGCTCCAAAGCGCTCTCACAGTGGTAATCATGAAACGGGAGTGCGCCCAGCCAACGAACACCGGTAGTGCACCCGGCGGCCGAAACATGAGGGCCGTAAGCTGGGTCTGCAGTCCAGCACGAGGGCTGCCGTCGCACTTTCATCCCTTGTGACTGGCGCATTACTTTATGTCCTTTTTTGGTATTTCTTCAGACACTCTTCTGAGCAAAAATACCTGGGTTGCCCGTCGACTGATAATTTCAGCGAAGATGCGGTGTCCACATAGGTGCCGCAGACCAGATCTTTTTCCATAGTTCCATGTCTTACGACAGTACTGCTTTGTGGAGAAACACGATCAGACGACCGAGTTCCACGTGGAGAGAACAATCGAGGGAGCAGGGCCCGCAACAATCTCTGCACGAAGATGAAGAGAAAGAATAGAAGCAGGAATCGGATTAGGAAGCTCATTTAGAAGATACGCTGCCTGGGGTTGGCGACGGGGGCCGGCCCTTGGTTGATCATGGCCTGCAGACTGGCGATCGACGGATTGGCAGGATCCACAACCTTCAGGCGATTCAGTGCGTCTCTGGCGGCGTCGACATCCTTTTTCCCTTGCAGGTAGACAATAACCAGATTGTGCAGGGCCTGGGTATGACGAGGATTGATTTGGAGTGAGCGATTATACTCCTCCAGTGCTTCATCCGGGCGTCCCGAATAGAACAGAGCCGTCCCCAGATCCGTCATGATGTTCACATTGTGGGGGTCTACCTTGAGCACCCGCTGGTAGTAAACCACAGCATCCTGGTAGCGGCCAGCGTCGTATAGCTTGTTAGCTAGATCAACTTGCAGCGCCGAATTATCGGGTGCGGCCTCTGCCGCTTTTTTCAGGTTTTCAAAATCATTCTCCGTGGTAATCACGGGGTGTCCTTCGGGGAGACCAGGAGGAATGGGTGAGGCCGCAACAGGAGGATTCCCCCTAGCCTGTGCGACTTCCTGAAGCTGTTTCATCGTCACTTGGGATCCCACAATATAGCCCAGTAATCCGCCGATCAGCAGACAAATGGCCCCCACTGCCAATAGTTCCCGTCTCAATTCGGCCCCGCCCATTGAAGGATTCGGGCAAAAAGCCCGTCCTTCCTCGATTCTCGTCCAGTCTAGCAACCGTTGTTTCGGGGTGTCAAGGACAAAGCCCATGCCAGGGGAATGGGGCAACAGGCATCAAAAAGCGATGCAAACCGACAGAAGAGCGTGCGTAAATGTCCGAACTCATCTAGAATTCTGACTCGTCCTGACTTCAATAAGGAGAGTCGAGATTGAGAAAATTCACTCTTGCCAGTAAACGGAGTAGTGGCTCGTCAAGGACGAGTCATGCGGCCTCGAAGGTGAAGGGCCAGCGTAGGGTTGGCTTCTTCGGTGTGATTGCAGTTATTGCCTTTTTCCACATCGTTATCACTGGGAATGTCAAGGAAAGCTTTGCCGGGAGTCCCATCTGGAGAATTCAAAAGGGGACAAACAAAGTCTACCTCCTGGGATCTGTCCATCTCCTCAAGAAGAGTGACTACCCACTCCCCGAACCGCTGGAAAAGGCTTTTGTTGACAGCCAGAAACTCGTGGAGGAGGTAAATCTGGATGAACTCGAAGATCCGGCCACGCAACAAATGATTTTGGCAAAAGGCTTGATTAAGGATAACCAAACGTTGCGACAGCTCCTATCTGCTGAGACGTATGAGTCCGCCAGGAAACAGGTCGAGGCGGTGGGGTTGGACCTCAAGGAGTTCGACAGGTTCAAACCGTGGATGCTGGACTTGACATTGACTGCTCTGACGCTGGAGCGGCTTGGCTTTGAACCAAAGTATGGAATCGACAAATACTTCTTCGATAAGGCCAAGCGGGAAAGAAAAGAAATCCTGAGTCTGGAGACAGTGGAATACCAACTGGATCGGTTCGATGGCATGTCTCCCAAGATGCAAGAAACCATTCTTCTGCAGAGTCTGAAAGAGATGGACACCGTGGGAAAGGAGTTCTCCGAAATTCTACAAGCCTGGCGGGAGGGAGATGCAAAAGGCTTGGAATCGACACTCCTGGAAAACTTCAGGGAATTCCCTGAGGCTTACTCTCAACTGGTTGTGGAAAGGAACACCAACTGGATGCCGCAGATTGAATCTTTTCTCCAACAGAAGGAGAACTACCTCGTCGTCGTTGGCGCCGGTCACTTGCTTGGAAAGGATGGCCTCCTGGCTCTGCTCAAGGCCAAAGGCTACGGGGTTGAGCAACTTTGACCTGTATCCCTCAGCAGCAATTAACATGGATTTAATTTAGAGTTCACCCGCGTTTCATTACAGGCGGATATTCTTCCTGATGGAACCGTCTCAGAGAGTGCAAAAAGACAGCCGGGGCAAGGGATCGTATCCGCAAGGTTGACAGAGTCTCTTATTGATCCTTTCCGACCTTTTGCTCCGACGCGGCACATCCAGAAATTCTCTCACCCTCTGAGCCGCTGCCCAAAATGACAAAACCAATCTTATGGAGGTATCCGCATGCCTCATGCCATTGAATCCTGCAGTCGGGTCTCGAAGAAGCGCGAGACCTCCAAGAGAATCCTTCTCGTCGATCCCGACCCGGGCCACCGGACCATCTTGTCGGCGCTTCTCGAATTGGAAGGTCACCGCGTGACGGTCTGCGCGCATGAATCTGAAGCTTTGTCCCTGTTTTCCCAGAGATCTATTGACTTCGTCATTACCGACCATTCTCGAGCCGGGGTGGACGGGTTATCTCTTCTGGAGAAAATCAATCGATCTAGTGGTCGGGTCCCTGTCCTCTTGATTTCGCCTCAAAGAGAATGGGAGCCTTATATGCAAGCCATGAATCGGGGTGCCTTGGATTACCTGACCAAGCCTCTGGACTATCAAGAAATCCAGCGCTTGCTGGAATTGGCTACCTGACGCCGGTTTTCTTAGTGACTTTCAGAAGGTAAAAGTCCTTCTTCGCAAGAACATGCTAGGACCGGAGGGGATCCCGTCCGGCGTTTTGGCTTTCCGGTCTGCGACTCATGAGTCTGCCGAGTCGGACTTTCTTGCCCGGATAAAGACGCTCATGAACTTCTCCTCGATCGCTGGTCCTATCGTCTTGACATCAGAGCCGAACCTTTCAGAAATGGCAGGGCTTCCCCCGCCCGATAGAAAGACTCCAGAATAGACCCGTTCTCTGTCAGCAGAGCCCAAGAGGCTGATATCGAGGCCAGCTACGCTCACCTACGTGGCTGGGTTGCGCATATCATTGATTCTTTCGAGCAAAACCAGACATCTCGGAACAACTTTCAGGCGAAAGAATAACTACAAGACGCACGGCCCAAGGGACCTGGCGTGCGACTTGTGGCAGCACTGATTTTTTGGACTGCGCGGGAGAGGGATTTGACAAGCACTATGGGGAAGCATGTATTCGACTCTTTCGGGATTGGCTGCTGACAGCGAGGAGTGAGAATTGACAGTCCATGGAGGCTGTGCTACTGTCGCGCTGGTCAAGCAGGATGTGGTTTTGTCGAATAGCTGCTTTTGAGATTCCTCTCCAGTAATCTGAATATTCGACCGAGGGCAGCCTGCCATGAAGGATATTCGTCCTTTCCGATTCAAATGGTGGTCCAGTTTCCATGTTGTCTCTATCTGGCTGATTGGTGCATTGATAGTCATGATCGCCTGCGACCAGAAACCCTGGGCAGGAAGGTCACGGAATGGAACCGTTGCAGGTTATGATTCGGCGTACCTGGGCAAGATTGAAATCTCCCACCTGAATTTAGCCAAAGGAGAAAGCTACCTAGGCGACTCTGTATATTTTGTGGAAGGAGAAATCAAGAACAGTGGAGACCGGATAGTGCAGAGAGTGGAACTCACGCTCACCTTCAGAGACTCGCTGAAGCAAGTAGTCCTGAAAGAAACCCGCCGCGCACTCGATTATAAAGCTTCCAAAGGTCTGGAGG
>DATKMG010000788.1:0-9989 GCA_035541995.1 Terriglobia bacterium | reverse complement strand
ACTTCAGCGTGTCATTGGTGACCCGCGAATCGATGTCCGGCTCGGCGCTCTCTCGCCAGGGGCCCTTACCGCGCAGGCGTCCTCGGAGGATACGGACCTCTTTCGCGCGCTCGAAAGGCAGGCACGTTCTTTGTACCCTGGGGCTGAGGTTACACCTTACCTGTTCCAGGCCGGTACCGACGCCGCCGCGTGGCGATCACGCGGTGTGCCCGTCTATGGCATCTATCCTTATGCAATCGACTCAGAGGATCTCTCGCGCATGCACGGAAACGACGAGCGCGTTAGCGTCCAATCCCTCCAGCAGGGGACACGGATGATCTACCAGACCCTCGTGGATGTAGCGGGGCGACGATGACGGGGACAACTTGATGCTTGAATTGATTTGCGTCCAGCCATCACGGCTGCACGGCCGTCATACCCAACTGCCAGAACAGGAAGATTTGCTCGTCCGTCATCTCTTCGATCTGTTTGCTGAGCGGAAGACCACCGGAATGGCCCGATGAGGTGTCATAGCGAAGTAGGACCGGCTGATCCGCTCGGCTCATGGACTGAAGTAATGCGGCCATCTTGCGGGCATGTAGCGGGTCAACTCGCGTGTCCGAATCACCGGTAAAGAAAAGCACCGCGGGGTACTTGGTTCCTGCCTTGACTTGACGGTAAGGTGAATAGGCGTAGAGGTAATTGAACTGGCTCGGATCTTCCGAAGAGCCCTACTCAGCGACCCAATACGGCGCCTCCAGGAATTTGTGGTAGCGGACCATATCCAGTAAAGGATATCCGCAAGCAACGGCTTTGAAGAGATCGGGCCTTTGAGTCAAAGCGGCGCCGACCAGCAGTCCGCCGTTGCTAGCCCCGCCGATGGCCAGCCTGGAAGGGTTCGTATAGCGGTTTTGTATGAGCCACTCGGCTGCGGCAATAAAATCATTAAAGACGGTCTGCTTGTTCTCCAACATGCCCGCCTTGTGCCAGGGTAACATGCAACAAGATCAACAGCCCTCTGGCCGAATTTCATCTCTCTCCTAAGCGAGCACAACAGGCAAGCGTGGCTGGATTTGCTGCTCTGATGCCAACAGTACCAGGTCTACTCAAAATGGTTCTCCGGGGATTCCCATCTTACCCTGAAGTTGTCCGACCCTAGTCAGAAAGTATTCCGATTTCGGATGCCCTATTTGCCTCAGTATATCACGCCGGCATTTACTTCAGGACAGCAGGGTGTAATCGGATTTGTCGCATGCCGGAGAAGTTGGTTCTCGGGTTCGATTCGATCTCGTTAAGTCGTCATTGATCTGAATGGAAAGATACTCCAACTCCAACCTCGGGAACTCTGAACTTCAGTCTTGTGGGAGTAGTATTCAGTGAATTAGAGTATGAGTGGGTGGATCCCGCGATGCGTCGCAATGCTCATAAAGGCGGTCAGCCTTACTCCAATCCTTCGCTTCGATACAGGGTCTGAGCCCCGAGATGATGGAAGTATGCACCTCATCATTGGACCTACTGTTAATGACCGAAATCCCTTAGTGTAGAACACTATGCCTTACTCGACGGAACTCAAAGATGGGGGGAAGGGAATTCTTCACGTCGCGAGTGGTATTGTAACCGGAGAAGAACTCCTCGCAAGCGCCAGCCGAATGCTTGGGACGGTGAAAGAAGGGCTCTCTCCTAGTTATGCAATTGTGGACTTAAGTGAAGTGGTTGAATTGCGTGTCTCTGCAGAAGAGATCAGGCTAAATGCGGATATCAATATCGAAATATCAAAGTACGTTCGGAGCGGAAAAGTCGCGATTGTGGCTCCAAGGGATTACATCTATGGCATTGCCCGGATGTGGCAGGCGTATTCTGAGGGAACAGGTTGGATTACGCAGGTTTTTCGAAGCAAAGCCGAAGCCGTTAAATGGATTGAAGGCACAGAAAAAGGGCGGATGTAGCGGTTTCTTTTATGAAATGAAAATGCAAGCATCAAGGTGGCTGCCGCGCTCCGTCGCGGCGATTCGTTTCGAGATTGAGCAGCAACAGGCTTGCAATTGGCCTCGTGGAACTCGGCCCTCCACCTTTTCATCGACCGTGGCGACCTGAATAGGTCATGGCACCCTCTCATGAAAATGCAGGTTTTGGTAGCCACGACAAACTGCTTTAGGTTTGTCGTGGGTTTTTGACCACGAATGAGAAGCCCACGATGAATTCAAAGTACGAATTCATCATGGCTACCCCTGCTACTTTCTTTGGTGGTGGTGACCTCAATGGGTCATGGAATACTTTAAAGAATATGTGCGGTTGAATGTGAGCGCGGCGCTCTTTTTAGCAAAGGCGAACTTCCGTGCCGCAAGATCTGAAAGGGAACAAGAAAAGGATTAACTCAATTGGAGGTTATTTGGGTAGGCCCTCCCTGGCATGGATACCGACTCTAATCAGAACTCGCCGAAGATGGTCACCGACTCTGAAGCCGATCTGCTAAAGGATCGGAATCTCCACACCGTATTTCCCGAGATGATCTTCGTTCGGAAGGTGTTTATCCTCAGCTGCCTTCTATGTGCACACCTGCTAATTGTAGAGATATTGAGCGACACCGTGGGTATGGAGTCCGTGACCTACTGGTTCTGGAGATTTGTCCCATATTGTCTCTTCCTGGTATTGGTGGCTTATTATGCCCGTCCGGCGGTGCGACTCGATTGGAAAACCTCCTTCATGGTTCTGTTTCTTTTCAGTGTCTTCCTTACTTTTTTTGTGGGGCTCGCGGGCCGTTTGGAGATCTTCAGCGGAATCTCGATCCTCCAACCGGGAACCAGCGCGAGGGAAGCCATCTTCAGTTACCTCAGGCTTGTTGCGATTTTCTCTTTTCTGGCAGGTAGTTACTTCACCCTTCGGGAAATCTATCAGACCAAGTCGGAGTTAGCTCAGGAAGTGGTGAGGCAACGCAAGACCGAAATGGTGCTCAAACGCGAATTGGAATTCGACAATCTCATCGCAGAGATATTGAGCCGCCTGGCCCGGAGTTCCGGGCCAGAAGTCGATGACTGTATCCGGACCAGCGTGGGCCAGATTGCGGAGTTTCTCGGGGCCGAGCATGGCTTTGTGATCCAGCTTGCTTCGGATTCCAGGAGCTGGAGTATTTCACACGAGTGGTGTGCTGCGGGCGTCGCACCGCTGCTGGAAAAATACCAGGGTATTGGCATGGGTGGAGTACTTGCTTGGTCTGAGGAGATACTGAAGGCAGGCGAAGTCGTGCAGATCAACCGGCTGCGTGATATTCCTCCGGAAGCATCCCTGACTCGTGAGCAGGCCGAATCAGAGGGAGTCAAATCACGTCTCACGGTGCCGCTTCTTGACCAGGGGGGACTCTTGATTGGCTGTATTGGACTACAGTCGTATTCCCATGAGCAACAATGGTCCCGGGAAGATATTCGGGATTTAAAGTTAGTGGCCGAGTCATTTGTCAATGTGATCAAACGGCAACAGGTCGAGGTCGCGTTGAGCCAGAATGAAAACCGCTACCGCACCCTGTTCGAGTCGGCTCAAGACGCCATTTTCCTCATGCAAGAGGATCGTTTCATGGATTGCAACCCTCACGCCCTTCGGATGTTCAGGTGCCGTAGAGAACAGATCATCGGAGAGACACCTGTGCGGTTTTCGCCTCCGGTGCAATCTGACGGGCGCGATTCGGGCTGTAAGGCAACGGAGAGAATTCAAGCGGCAATTTCTGGAGTCCCTCAATATTTTGAATGGCGGCATTGCCGGCTTGACGGGTCAGTCTTCGAGGTAGAAGTCAGCTTGAACCGAATTGAACTCGACGAACAAGCCATCCTGCTGGCAATCGTGCGCGACATTACTCAACGAAAACAGGCTGAGGAGGCCTTGTCCGAAAGCGAGGAACGGTTTCGCAGCGCCTTCGACTCTGCCCCGATTGGCATGGCGCTGGTTGCACCTACGGGGCGCTGGCTCCGAGTGAACCAATCGCTATGCCACATTGTAGGTTTTTCGGAGAATGAGTTACTCGCAACAGATTTCCAATCCATTACCCATCCAGACGATCTCAAGACCGACCTGGGTTTCGTTCGCCAGATGCTTGACGGCTCCATTTCGCATTATTACGTGGAGAAACGATTTCTTCACAAACAAGGGCAGGTTGTCTGGATTCTCCTTTCCGTGTCCTTGGTACGGGACGGACAGGGGGATCCACTTTATTCTATCGCCCAGATCCAGGACATCACCGAGCGCATCCGGGCAAAAGAAGAGCTGCAGCATTCGTTTGAACAGATCCGGGCTCTCGCCGCCAGATTGCAGATGATCCGCGAGGAGGAAAGAACAAGGGTAGCACGCGAGATTCACGATGAACTGGGGCAGGCTCTGACATCCATTAAAATCGATCTGAGTTCCCTGGTTCGCCAGTTGTCTATTGGAAAGGAACAAGAGAGACGGACTGAGTCGATCCTGAAATTGGTGGATGAGGCCATTCATTCAGTGCGCAGAATCTCGACCGAGTTGAGACCGGGAATCCTGGACGATCTTGGCCTTGTGGCGGCCGTCGAGTGGGCCGCGGAGGATTTCGAAGCCCGGACCGGAACGAAGTGCCGACTGGACTTGCCCGAGGAGAATGTCTTGACCGATCAAGAGTGTGCCACGGCCCTTTTCCGCATCTTCCAGGAAACTCTGACAAATGTCGCACGGCACGCCAATGCGACCCAGGTAGACGTCCATCTTTTCCAGGAAGAAGGCTATTTGAATCTGGAAGTACACGACAACGGCAAAGGGATCAGTAAACGCCAGCTTTCGACCGGCGGCTCCCTTGGAATTCTGGGGATGCGCGAAAGGGCGCTGTTGCTTGGAGGTGAGTTCACTATAGGTGGTGCTCCCGGAAAAGGGACAACCGTGAGAGCGCGCATTCCGGAGGCTCACCGATCAGATATAGGAGTGAGATCGTGATCAGGGTACTCATCGCTGATGACCATGCCATTCTGCGCAGGGGGTTGAAGGAGATTTTGGTGCGGGACCTGGAGGGTGCAATTTGCGGAGAAGCCGAGAACGCAGATCAGGTCTTGAGCCAGGTCCACAGCCAAGCTTGGGACTTGGTAATTCTGGACGTTACCATGCCAGGGCGGAGTGGCATTGACGTCTTGAGGGACCTGAAGCAGGTCCAACCCAAACTCCCCGTGCTGATTTTGAGTATGCACCCGGAAGAGCAATACGGCAGACGAGCTCTCAAAGCGGGGGCCGCTGGATACATGAATAAAGAGAGCGCGCCGGAAGAACTGATCAAGGCAATCGAAAAGGTACTAGCGGGCGGCTGCTACGTAAGTCCTGTGTTGGCCGAGAGACTCGCACTTGACTTGAATGAGAATTCGGAGCGGCCCGTCCATGAGGCGCTGTCGGATCGGGAATTCGAAGTTCTCCGAATGATTGCCTCAGGAAAAACGGTCACCCAAATTGCCGAGGAACTCCATTTGAGTGTCAAGACCGTGAGCACCTATCGATCCCGTATTTTGGAAAAGATGAATATGACTACTTCTGCAGAACTAATGCGCTACGTGCTACACAATCGTCTTTTGGAATGAAAGACTAAGCTCCTCCCCGTTATACTTACCGGGTCAGTTAATGCGAGGGAAGGGGCTCCGTTAGGAGCCCAATGTTTGTAGCGAATTCGGTCATCTTGCATCTCCGCCACCTCAGCCGGGCGGTATGCGAGATGGTATCCGTGCTGGTTTGGGTTCTCCACGTTCCGCCCGGCTGAGGCGGCGGGATCCTGCTGGGGTCCCTTTCTACAGACATCTGGCTCCTAGCGGAGCCACAACCCATCACTGAGAGGCTGCGAGAGAATTCAGAATCCAGAAAAAACGTCGTGTGCGAGGACACAGGCTAAACTCATTCCAAACGTCTTAGTAAAGCTTTGAAGGCCGGTTCCCCCGATCTGGCGCATTTTTTCAGACATTCTGACTCATTCCCACATTCCCCACCAAAAACTTCTTTCTATACAACTCGTTGACAGGCTGTTGCCGGTGCTCAACTCTCATTGAAGCCCAATCTCGCTTTTGAGTTCTCCGACCTCCTCCAGCAGATCCAAACCGGGGGCCCTTGACGCTATGGTCTGGATGCCCTGGCAGCTTGACGGTGAGAGATTTAGACCGGGTGTTGTAGGACCAAGACCGACAAAAAAAGCGAGGAATGTCTTACATTACTAACAGATTTTCTCCGATTGTGTGGAAACTCAGATTCCTTATACTGGATACTGGCGGTAGAACGCTGGAGTGAACAAGCACACTCTGAGGGTGCATTAGCTTGAAGCTGGGACGACAACTCCAGGCTTTCACGGTTGCGAATTTTCTGTACGACGAAATAGGGGATACATGAATCTGTCATTGAAACCTCGGGGACTATTGCCATTTCACGAAATGATCGAGCATTCTCGGGCGGGCGTGTGCGTCATTGAGAACGGCCAATTCCTTTATGCAAATCCTCAGATGGGAGAGACTTTCGGCTATACGCAAAAGGAATTGACCGATTTGCCTTCGGTCTATCATCTTGTTGCCAACACAGACCGGGACCTGGTTCAGGGAATACTCTCAAAATGCCAGGACTCAACCTTGCCACGAAACCGCCTCTCATTTCAGGGAATAAAGAAGGAAGGAGAGATCATCGACATAGAAGCTCACGCATTCTGTACCTCCCTGGATGGAAGATCCGCTGTTTTAGGAACTCTACTAGACATCACCGAACAAACGCGCTCAGTGGAGGCGCTACCCCTTTCAGAACTAGAGTACCGGCAGTTGGTAGATTCCATCCAAGTCATTGTTTGGAGACGTGACGCCAGGACCTTCTCCCGGTTTAGCTTCGTTAATCGACAAGCTGAAGTCTTGCTGGGCCATCCTATTTCCTGTTGGACTCAGGATCCCAAGTTCTGGGAAGAGCACGTTTTCCAGGAGGACCTGGAAATGGTCTTCGCTGCGTATCGAGAGGCCGTGGCGTCCCTGGTATCCCAAGCTATTGAATACCGGATGATCGCGGCCGACGGGCGAATCGTCTGGTTGCATGACAATATCCATGTGGTCAAAGAGAACAATCGAGTTAGCGGACTGATAGGCGTCATGGCTGATATTACGGCCAGAAAGAACGCAGAGATTTCCATGCGTGAAAGCCAGGTTCGATTAGAGAGCATTATCAACTCAGCCATGGATGCCATTATCACGATTGATGACAATCAGCAGATCATGATTTTCAATCGCAGTGCGGAAAAGATATTTGGTTGCTCAACTGCTGAGGCCGTTGGCCAACCCATAAAGCGGTTCATTGCTGAAAGCCATCACACGGATTACTGGCAGCATTTCATTCAATTTGGAAAAGACACGACCACCTCGAGCGAAAGGGACACCCTGTGGGCGATCACTGGGCTTCGCGCCAACGGAGAGGAATTCCCGATGGAGGCCTCAATATCACAGGCGAAGGTACCAGGGCAAAAGATTTACACGCTGATCCTGCGCGACATTTCTGAACGAAAGCAGGGAGAGGAGGCTCTGTTTGGGACCCGACAGCAGCTTCTTCACTCTCAGAAAATGGAAGCCATCGGACGATTGGCAGGGGCGGTGGCGCACGATTTCAATAACATGCTTACCGGGATCCTCGGATATACCGACATAGCCATGTCCTCTCTGGATCACAGCAGTCCTCTTTACTTTGAGCTGGAGCAAATCCGAATGACGAGTGAGCTTGCTGCTGACCTGACTCGACAACTCCTTGCTTTCAGTCGCAGGCAGATTCTCCAACCTCGAATTCTAAGTCTTAACAGTATCATTAAGGAGAGTACTAAACTGCTTGAGCGACTAATCGGCAAGGACGTGGAATTAGTCGTGATTCTTGATCCCGATCTGGCCAGTATTAAGGCCGATTCCAGCCAAATTGAACAAGTCATCATGAACCTGGCAGTCAACGCCTGCGATGCGATGCCGCACGGCGGGAAGCTCAAAATTGAGACATCTAACATTGTTCTGGATAAAGACTTCGTTAACCAGCACCTCTCCACCAGCCCAGGCCCTCATGTCCTGCTGTCCGTGAGTGACAATGGCACAGGCATGGACTTGGAGACCCAAGCACGAATCTTCGAACCTTTCTTTACCACCAAGGAAAAAGGGAAAGGCACAGGACTGGGGCTCTCCACGGTCTATGGGATCATTCGCCAGAATGGCGGCGATGTTTGGGTATCCAGTGAACTGGGTCGCGGAACGACGTTTAACATTTATCTGCCCAGCGTCAATGCTCCAGCCGAAATCCCAAACAATCCAATCAGTCCAAAGGAAAGTCCAGGTGGCACGGAGACGATTCTGCTCATGGAGGACGATGAGACCGTTCGCAAACTCACATCTCGCGTACTCAAACTCAATGGTTACCGAGTACTAGAGGCCACCACGGGGAAAGAAGCTATTCAGATTTGCGAGAGAGAAAAGCATGCAATTCAGCTGCTGATCTCATCCTTGACCATGCCCTGGATGAGAGGAGACGAACTGGCCGAGCGGTTGCATCAGTACTGTCCAGGCATGAAGTCACTCTACTTGTTTGGGCATACGGAACAGACAGTTGTCCAAAACGACGCAACAATGGATGTCAATTTCAACTTTCTTCCCAAACCCTTTACCCCCAGGACCTTGACACAACGAGTTCGGAAGATTCTCGATTCCCGGGAGGAGAGCGAATAACTCAGAACATAGCGATGACTAAGAGTGAGGCGGTGAGTCCGCAGCCCTGACCGCCGGCCTTCCTGGTGGAGGATCAAGATTCCAGAAGTGGATGGTCCAGATTAACCGCTGCAGTCGCACAACGAGCGAGCAGATCGATGCCCCACATTCTAGTAGTTGACGACGAGGTTGATGTCTGTGACATGTTGTGCGTAGCTCTGACACGAGAAGGCTATCAAGTGAGGACGGCGTCCAATGGCAGAGAAGCGCTAAAGACGCTTCAAAGTTCCATCATAGACCTGGTGATTACCGACCTCATCATGCCCGAAATAGAAGGGCTGGAACTCATTAAAGGACTTCATTGTCAGTATCCACAATTGAAAATTATAGCCATATCCGGTGGTGGTAGTAGTGATCCTCAAATCGATCTTTCTATGGCCCAGTATCTGGGTGCACACCGAACGTTCTTAAAGCCTTTTAAACTGCAGGCCATGCTGGGTGCTGTCCGGGAGATGATCGGCCCTGGGATCTCGCCTTAAACCGGAGAATCATCAGTAGGGTCCTTAGATTTCCCAGTACAAAGCTACGGGAGAGCCTTCGATGAAGATTCTTATCGTAAATGATCAGCAGAAGTTCGCGACCGGGTGAAGCGAATCTTCGATAGCCAGCGACTGCCCCTTTGCTTTTCTATTGGGTTACTTCAGGACGTCCCGCTAAAGGACCCGATACTTCTCGATGACTGCTTCATCAACTTCTATACCTGTTCCTGGTTGGTCGGGGATTTCCAGATATCCGTTCTTCATGCCGATGGGATACTTAGCAAGCTGGCGGCTGATCTCGCCGGTACTGACATTGAACTCAATGAAATAAGCCTTCTTAATGTAAGCCAGGAATTGCAGGGTTGTGGCGGTAAGGATGTCGGAACTCCAGGCATGAGGAATGAGGCCAATATTATGATCTTCCACCATATGGGAAATGCGTCGGGCTGTGGTTAAGCCTCCACAACGAGTCAGGTCCGGCTGAACAATATCCACCTTTCCGCGTTCGATCAAATGACGGAACCCCCAATGGGTCGCCTCCTGTTCCCCTGCAGCAATGGGAGTTTCGACCGCGTCGGCCAATTTGGCATAGCCGTCATAGTCCTCCGGTGGCAGGCAATCCTCCACAAAAAATGGCCGAAAGGGTTCAATACTCTTAACCATTCGAATGGATTCTTCTGCTGTTCGGTCTACTCTCCAGCCGGGATCAATCAGTAGGTCGCGGTCCGGACCCAGGGTCTCCCGAGCTGCTCGCACCAGTTCGACGTCGAGCCGGGGATCTTCTCCAAAGATTCCC
>DATKMG010000787.1:0-4678 GCA_035541995.1 Terriglobia bacterium | reverse complement strand
TCTTGATTCTGCAGTGAGAAAAACGGCTGTATGAGGTCGCACGGCCTCCGATAAATCCGAGGCCCTACCGCAGGATTGCAAGCCGAGTAGCCGAAAGGGCGGAATTATTTCACATTCTCTCAGTCAAACGGGGAATGCCGGATCTCGGGAATCGGGACCCGGTTAGATTTCAAACGGTTCTCAGATATCCCCGACTGCACTTGGGGAGGGTCTTCTCCAGCCATTCAGAAGCCTGTTCATTTTAGCCTCGGAGTTCAAAAGTTGCTCTCGTTCCGCCCTACGAATAGCACGGTAGCGTTCGAATGCCTTTTGTTCATCTTCCAACCCAAGGAACGTTCTCCACGTACACCCCCTGTAGGTATGGGCAAACATCTTTCGACAATGACGGAGAACATAGAGGGGATTAAAAGCAAAGGCTGCGGGCATATGACGGGTCTTAATCCCGCGCTCGGCCTGCCATCGCAGGAACTCGATCTGCTCTGCCTCGATATGCTCACTGCGAACCACGGCCGTTGTGCCGTCGTACTCTTCCAGGGACTCGTTGATGATGAGCCCCCTTCGACGGAACTCCTGAGTCATCGGAGTGCCGGGGTAAGGGGTCGGGTGCTGGATGTAAGGCCAGTCGACGTATCGCTTGGCAAACTCCAGGTTGGCTTCCACTGATTCCCGGGTGTCATCGGGATTCCCCACGATCAGACCGCCGACGACATACATCTTGTTCCGGTGCAGGTACTCGATGGCTTTGACCGTAGCGTTTCCAGAAGTATGTCCATTTTCCCGCCGAGCATTCTTGGAACTCGCCCGAAGAAAGGCCAAATCTGCTTCAAGGATATTCTCGATGCCCAGGAAAACGTAGCGAAACCCGGCCCGACGCATCAAGGGCGCCAGAATCTCGCCGTGGTTGGCAATGGCCGAGGTCATGCCTTGGAGGAAATAAGTGAGGTCATTCAATCCGGCGTCGATAATTGCCTGGCAAAGGGCCGCAAAACGTCGCACATTGAGAGTGATATTGTCATCCACGATGAAGATGGCGCGTGCCCCGTGCTTCCGGGCATCGCGAATGTCTTCCAGGACCCGGTCGAAACTGTAAGTGTAGAAATTGCGTCCCCGCATTTCGATAATGGAACAGAAGCTACAGTCATAAGTGCATCCCCGGGACGTCTCAACCACATCGACCTGCCGCCCCAGCAATGTGTACCCACCGAGAACGCGGGCTCCCCGATTGGGGAGAGACAATTCGTCATTGTTCAAATGATTCACTGGCCGGTCGGGGTTATGAACAAAACGCCCGTCTTGCCGGTAAGAGAGACCGGTAATGTTCGAGTAGCCGTTACCCTTCTCGATTGACCTTAGCAATTCTCGAAAAGTAATTTCTCCCTCCCCGCGGACAATGAAATCTACCTGGCTCGGGCAATTATCGACATAGGCTTCGGGAGCCAGGCTCGGGTCATACCCGCCGACCACTACCTTCACATTTGGCTTGAGCATCCGAACCCAGCGAATGATCTCCAGCGCGGTCTTGCGCTGAAAGGTCATTATCGATAGCCCAACCAAATCCGGATTGATGGATCGCACTAACTGCTCGACTGTCTCAAGGACACGATCCTGAACCAGAATCAAATCTGCCACTGCAACATGGTGGTGAGGATCGACGTTGCCGGCCAGAGAGGTTAACCCGCCGTTTGGCATGCGGATTACGACGGACGGCATATGCTCAAATGAATCCGGCATCGACAGAAGTAGTACCTTCATGGAAACTCCCTATCCTTCTCTGGAACCGGTTAACTTAAATATCTCGTGGTAATCTTTCGTAAAGACGACTCTATTACAGTTCAGGCTTCGTGTAAATATCTGCCAACAATATCCGACTCTTGATTGCCCCTTTGCCGCATCTAGTCGCATACCCTCTCCCGGTGGGAGAGGGTCACGGAGTAAGGGGGAGATCTGAATTTCTAAGGCGTTTCATAACCATTTGAATGCAGCTTGGTATTAGTAGTGGCTTAGCCGCAAATCTGGAGTCGTCAACCGCTGAGACGGGAAAGAACAGCGAGTGTCAACGACGAGGCGATGATTATGAAAGACAGCCAGTAAAGGATGCTCCATGCCATGCTGTTTGACTCAGAGCGGTTGGGGTTGGGCAACAAGAAAGCGATCCCAGCTCCCGAGAGTGCTCCTCCCAGATGGGCCGCATTATTGGCGCCGAGCAATAGACCGTAGACGAACCCATAGATTGCCCAATGTACCAACTGCTGATGTAGAACGCTTCCCCATGCCCCCCATCGCCTGGAAAGCACAACCGCCGCTCCAATCAGACCGAAAATCGCGCCCGAAGCTCCCACTGTTGGCATGAAGGGGGGATAGTAAGCGTTGCTCAGTAGATAGCCAAAAACTCCTGTGGCCAGGTACAGTGCCAGGAACCGTTCTTTTCCCAAGAGTTCTTCGAGGAGCGGACCAATGAAAACCAAGGCATAGCAATTGAATAAGAGATGCAGAATTCCGGCATGTAGAAAGATTGCGGAAACCAATCGCCAGACTTGTCCTTGAGCGACCAGCCATCCGGCATCGGCACCCCAGGACACCAGGGAAGCAGGACTCGGTCCTCTCAAAAGCACTCCGAGGTCCTCGGGAGTGTGACGGCTGTCCGAGTAGAAAACAGCCACGAAAAGCAAAAAGTTCACGCCCAGCAGGCTATAGGAAATAGGGGCGTAATGGGGCAAGACGTTTTGTAGGACTTTTCCCAAGCCACTCGGGCGCCTTCTGAGCCTGGCACCGCAAAAGGAACAAGTCCGATCTCCGACACCGACCAGGGCCCGGCAGGAGGGGCACATCCGGGTGCTGACGCGAGCTCCTAGCATGAGGTTCCGAAATACTTCCAGTCGTTGCTCCAGCTCGAGGAGCCAGCGTTTCAACTTCCATTGCAGACGTTGACTCAACATGCCCTATGTCCTGTGAATGACTCCAAGTGATTACCGCCAGGCCCGAAGGGATACTAACAGAAATCTCTGTTCCATGTAATGCCTCTGAACTTCTATCCTCATCCTGAATCAAGCTTGACAATCGCATGGCAGGCAGGTGATCTTATGTTCTCATGCTTGGGAGCTGGTGGTCTTTAACTGTTCACCGCGATCTGACATTTACCTCGTCGATTGACATCAAGGTTCCCACTCACAAAATGAACTATTTGTCGACTCGGATCTCCTTCTTCCTGTTGGCCGGCCTGCTCCTACAGGGATATTCTCTTGTTACTGAACAAGCTGCGTACGCTGGGGGTGCAGCCACATGGCAAGGGATCCTGCGGACTACGGATGGGAGCCGGATCAGCGATGCTACTGTTGAACTCCAGGAAATCCAGACCGGCATGAAACACCGGAAAACCACCGCCAAGGATGGATTTTTCCTGTTTGAAAACCTGTCCTCAGCCCAATATTCGGTGACGGTTTCATGGGAACAAAGGGCCTATGCTTTAGAAGGAACACTCGATTTTACAGGTGGAAGACAACGGACCGGCTGGCTTGAACTGAATCCCGATATTGAGAGTGTGAAGTGGCGGGAGAGTCCGCTTGAAGCCAGCAGTACGAGTCGTGTCACTGAAAAGTTGTCGAGCCAGGAAGTATCTGAGTTACCTCTTAACAAACGCGATTTCAGCCAGCTTCTCCTGCTGGCAGCCGGAACTACTACTGACACGAATGGAGCGGCCAACTATACACAGCAATTTGCCGTCAATGGTCAAAGGGGAACTGCTTCGGTCTTTGCCATGGATGGGATTCACACTTCGGATCCGGAATTAGGAGGGGCGACCTTCAGCAACTTCAATGTCGACGCCATCGAGGAAATTCGCTCGCAATCAGGTGTCATGCTCCCGGAAGTCGGTGGAGGTGCGGCCGGATTCACGGACATCGTTACTCGCAGGGGAGCTTCTCGCATCCATGGTACCATCTTCGAATTCCACAGAAATGCGGCCTTGGACGCTCGCAATTTTTTCGATCGGCGTTCAATCGCTAACCCGGGACGGATTCCACCATTCATCCGCAATGAATTCGGATTCACCAATGGCGGACCGATCCATAAAGGAAAACAGGGGGAGAACGAGACTTTTTATTTCGCTCAGTACCAGGGATTCCGCCAGGTACTGGGAACTACCCAGGTGATTCCGGTCCCATCGCCCGAAGAGCGGCAGGGGATCGACCGCGCGACATTTCCCGGTGATACCCTTCAGGTGCCGATTAATCCGGAGATCGCGCCAGTGCTGAGTCGCTATCCGCTCCCCAATGACCCCCAAGGCGCTTATGGTGCCCGCACCTATGCGACTTCCTCAAAAGTAACCACGACGAGCGATCAATTTTCAATCCGGATCGACCACCAGTTCTCCAAGAAAAGCCAGCTTTTTGCGCGTTTCAATTTAAATGACGTGGATGGCCCACTAACCAATCCCAGCCAGACCGCCATCGACCCCAGCTTCGGGGTGCGCTTCCTGGACCATCAGAGAAACTTCGGTTTGACCTACACTCGCTTCATTTCGCCGCAATTGACTTCTGAATCGTCGATCGGTTTCATGAGAAGCACTCCACTCTTTCCTCCGCTGAACAGCACCCAACCAGCCCTGAAATTCGCGGACGGCCTCTATGAAGGGTTTAATAGCGCCGGGGGGACTGTAATCGGAGCTTACGGAAATCTCTAT
>DATKMG010000786.1:0-4347 GCA_035541995.1 Terriglobia bacterium | reverse complement strand
GTTATTGAATCTCTGAATTCCATTGTCGCCTCGGGCACAGCCAAAGGCGAAGTTTTCCTGCTTTTGGGAGAAGCCTTTGACAAAGATGGGAACCCGGAAAAAGCCTACAGTGCTTATGCCAGGGCGATTGAGCTGGAACCTCGGTCCGAAGATGGGTACATTGCCCTTTCCAGTTTTGCCTCGGCCCATCGAAATGACGAATTTGCCTTGAAGACACTGGCACAGGGCCTACAGAGAATTCCAAGCTCCAGCAAGCTTTTAGTACATCAAGGAACCATTTTGGCCTTGAGGAAGGATTTTCCTCAAGCTGAAGACTGTTTTCGCACAGCCAGCCAGTCAGACCCGCAGGCCAGCCTGCCACTGCTGGCCCTTGGGCTTTCCCAAATGGAGGACAACAGGCTGGCTGAAGCGGCCGCTGCGTTCCGCCAGGCAGCCGGCAAAGCCCCGGATGATTATCGCCCGGAGTACTTCTATGCGTTGACGTTAGTTCGGGGTGGTGGCCGAGGCGATCCTGAGAAGCGAAAAGAGATCATCAGCGCGCTGGAAAGGGCCATTGCGCTGAATCCAGACGACCCCGAATCCCGCGTGGCCCTGGGATTAACCTATCAGGCCGCCGGCCAGCTTGAGCCAGCCACCAAAGAGTTGGAAAAGGCACTGGAGCTCGATCCTAAGAACGCGACCGCTCTCTACCAACTTGGCCTGATCTATCGCAAACAGGGAAAAGTTGAAGCGGCCCAACGACTGCTCAGTACCTTTGAAGAAGTGAAGGCCAGCGCCAAGCAAGAGGAAGAACAGGAGCGTAAGGCTCTCGTTCAGATTATGAAGACCGTCAAGGAGAAATAAACAACTTGGTAGTGGGCTTTTCAAAGGTAACAAGTGCCCACGGTTACTGCCCGAAGCGCAGTAACCGTGGCTTTCACAGCTTTGATTTTCAAGAAAGCCATTCATGCTTGAAAGGTGATCTCGAACGTCTTCATTTGGCCGTATTGGGCGTTTCTTTATCTTTGTCCAGCGCAAAATTGAGAGTGATCGTAGTAATAAACGCCGTTGGCTTCCCATCCATTTTCAGCGGCTCAAATTCCCACTGTTTCACCGCGTCTATGGCTGCATTCTCCAGGGATGGATCAGCACTTTCCTTTGTTTTTGTGGCGCTGACCTTCCCTTGTTCGTTGACGGTGACGTCAAGAACCACCTTGCCTGTAATGTGTTTCTTCTTGGCATCGGCGGGATAAGCCGGCGCGACCTTCTTACTGATTTTGACGAACCCCTTGGAATTCTCTCCCAGCCGCATCGGTTCTCCAGCCAATCCAATACAGGAAAAAGACAAGAAGAATAAACTGATAGCCAGCAGAAAGCGGGTGTTCATAAAAAAAGCCTCCTTTTAGATTTAATTAGCACATCTGTGCGAACCTGTATTTCTCTCATATTTCTTGTTTGGCCAAACGCTCTCGTGCGCTGATTCTTCAATCCAGAGACGCTGTTACCTCCACCATTTCCGGTCGATTAGCCCTTGGATCCACCTTCCACCCGGACAGCCGTAACCTCCACGGTGATATCAGCGATCACGCCATTTATTTCCCGTCTGAAGAGTGTTTCATCCACTTGCCCCGAGGCATCCTCGATCGATATGATCTGAATAATTCCTTCCTCATTCTCTGACTGTTGTCCCGGCTGTGTTTGCTGTTCCACAGCCGTGCCGGGTGCAACAACCCGGGCCGTTCGATCCCATTGCGTTTCGGGATGTCTGAAGATCAGCAACTTCACGCCTACGATCAGAACCGCAAGCGTGATTGCTGCGGTGGCCCACTTTACGGCAGGAAAGGAAAACCATCTTGGCGCCGGATCTGGTCGTCGGTCTAACGAAGCGGGCCACTGAAATTGAAAATGGAGCCGTTCCTGCAATTTGGCCGCAGTCTCGTGAATGTCTCGATCTAGTTCTTCTTCCTTGGCATAAACAGCACGGCAGACAGGGCAATCGTCAAGGTGCTCTCGAATGAGTTTCACTTGTTCAAAGGCCAACGTTTTATCCCTGTATTCAAAAAGAAACTGCTGACATCTTTTACATCTCATGGTTCTTGTCCTCTACTGGGCGGCGTACAGAGCGTCTGCCCGCCATACGCTTCTTCTGCAATCGTCGAGTAGCGTTGTGTAGCCGGGATTTTACGGTGCCGGGAGAAATCTTAAGCAGTCGCGCGATTTCATCAACTTTCATCTCTTCTACATAGCGTAACAACAGTATTTCCCGCTGCTTAAATGGAAGAAGGCTCAGGGCTGCCTCCAATTGATCCTCTCTCTCGGCTTTGTCGATGGAACTCCAGGGGTCCACCCTTTCTGCCGGACGGTCAAAGACAAGATCTAAAGGCAACCAGCGGGACCGCTTCCGGCAATATATCAAATACTGGTTCCGCATAATTCCATAGAGCCAGGTGTACTCGGTCGATTCCCCTCTGAATCTCCCGATGGCGTCCATAGCCTGGCAGAATGTCTCCTGGACCAAGTCCCGAGCATCAGGTTCATTGTGGCAGAGAAGATATGCCGCCCTTAGCAGCCTGTTCCCAAAAGCCTGGAACATTGATTCAATATCCATCTGCCACCATTCATGCCGGGTCTTTAAATTCGTTTCCATCGCATAGTTTGTAACTTTAACCCCCGGTTTCGTTCATTTTTTTTTCGCAAATGCTCCTCGCCAATTTCCTCATAAAAGTAGATGACATTTTTGTTGCGCACGAGTACCCTTACGCACTAACGACTCGATGAGTCGGGACAGTCTCCTCGTCTTGACCCGGACAGAGTCGGTCGAGAAAGGTACAACTCCACGGTGCAAGTATGGCAACCCCATATTCCCTCATATAGGTGGGAAGCTGTGAAGGAATTCAATGGTAGGGACGCACTGCGCACTGCGGCGCGTCCGTAATCATAAACCCAAGCCGGAGGCGGAGCAGCGAGTCCCTACCGGATCAGGTGCCTGTGACCGATCGAAGATTTCCGCAGCTCCGGGCAGATTGGCATAGAACCGGTCATTCCGTTTTCGAGATTGAAACAAACAGGTGCCCATCAAATCCCCCGTCAGCGGGAAACCAGGAGGAACCATGAGGATTCTATTTCCAATCAGAGCCCTGCTTGTGATTTTGGTGACAGCGAACCTGGCTTACTCGGTGACGACGGGAACGATTCGGGGCACAATTACGGATCCAAGTAATGCGGTTGTTCCTCAGGCTCGGGTCACGGTGGTGAACGAAGGGACCAACGAGGTACGCAGTCTGGGAACGGGTGGTGCGGGTGCATTTGAATTTCTACTATTGCCGGTCGGGACTTATACGTTGCGTGTGGAGAATCCGGGATTTAAGACTTATATCCTGCATGGGATTCCATTGTCGGTCAATCAAGTAGCCACCTTTAATGTTGTGCTTCAGATTGGTTCTTCAGAGTCGACAGTTAATGTCGACGCCAATCCCCTGGAGATCGATGTTGCCAACACCGCACTTGGGACCGTTATTGACAGCCGGCCCATCCGGGACCTACCTCTTAACGGACGTAACCTGTATCAATTGATGGTTCTGCAACCCGGCGTCAGCGTCCCTAACGGGGGTGGCGGAAACCCGGCTGTGGGAGGCGTTGGGCCTGCGGTCTTTTCCAGCGGCGGCGGACGTTTGACTATGAATAACTTCATGGTGGATGGAGGCGACGCGAACGGGACCTACGCGAACGAGGCCACCATTGAATTGATTCCCGACGCAGTCGAGGAATTCAGGGTTCTCACCAGTAGCTTCAATGCCGAGTTCGGGAGGAACGCCGCATCGATTGTCAATGTTATTTCGAAGTCGGGAACCAACCAGTGGCACGGAGACGCATTCGAGTTCTTCCGTAACGAACGCCTCAATGCCAGGAATTTCTTCGAAATCGATCGTGCTCCTTTCAAGCTCAACCAGTTCGGTGGGACGATAGGGGGTCCTCTCCACAAAGATAAGACCTTTGTGTTTGGTAGCTTTCAGACCAGCCTTCGACGCCAGGGCATTTCCGGATCACCGCGCCGGGTTTTCAATGATGCCGAGCGGGCAGGCGATTTCTCCGCACGAAATCCGGATGGGTTTTCAGGCTCGTTGACTGATGACCTATGTTTTCCCCAGGATGTTCCAAACCCTGCGAACTGCTATCCGGCGGGGACACCTTACAGCACCATCTTTCCAGGTGCGGTTATCCCTCCTTCTTTCTTCAGTCCTGTCTCCCAGAACATCATTACCAACTACATTCCACGCGCCAATAGCGGAAGCGATTATCTCGTAGTGACTCCTGTTCAGCCCCAAGATGATTACCGGTGGACATTGAAGGTGGACCAGGTGTTGAGGG
>DATKMG010000785.1:0-11776 GCA_035541995.1 Terriglobia bacterium | reverse complement strand
GAACTGGTCAGCTGACGCTGGATCGTGAAATTGTAGTGTATTCCATAAGGAAGGTCATTTTGGTGCCAGTACCCAAGCGTGCTGGCAAATGGTTCGTAGGCGGTAAAGTCAAAGTTTTTGGCCTCAGGACTTCCCGGTGCCGGAATCACGAACGGAAATTTCTGCCCCTGGGACGATCCGTCGGCCCTGCTTCTAAAGGGCTCTTCGAACAGAGGTGGAGCAGCCGATCCCCAGTATTCGCCGAAGGGCGCCGTTCCGAGAATCCAATAGAGCGTCTGGTCTTGGATGGCGGTATAGAACATCCCCGAACCGATTCGAATGCTAGTCTTACCCGGTCCGCCAAAGAGCTTTCCTAAGAACCCGTCAGAATTAGTGGGCGACCAGGCAATGCCGAGGCGGGGAGCAAAGTTATTGTATCGGGTCGGCGCCAGGGTTCTCGGAATCCCTGCGTCACCCGGATAAAGCAGGCCCGTTGGTGCCGTGGGGTATTGGGTGGACTGCTGGCCTGGGATCATCGTCACGATCTTGTCCTGGGTGTCATACCAAGGCGTGCTAAACTCCCACCTTAATCCGAAATTCAAGGTCAAGTTGGGCTTGACTCGGAAAGAATCTTGCGCATAGGCAGCGCCGTACTTGCTACGCGAATCGAGAAGCTGCAGGCTGCTTTGCGCGTAATCTACTGGTGCTCCCAGAAGGTAGTCGGCCACATCGTAGCCGGTTTCCGCTCCATTAAAATCAAACGACCCGACAGGACCGCCGGCGTTCCGCTGGTTCATCTGGTAATAGCGGTATTCTCCGCCGAATTTAAGGGAATGACGCCCGTGGATCTTGGAGAAGCTATCCCCCACCTGGTAAGTGTTTTGTGCTTGGATACTGGGGGACACGGTACCAAAGCCAAAGCCGGTTTGGTTGAGATTGATAGTGGGTACCCCGGTATAGCCTGTAGGCCCGGAGTTGTTGATGCCAAGCGTGTCATTACCTGTGATGAAACCCATGCTCTCCAGACTCGGGGCCCCACTTTCTGGAACGATATTCACGGGTATGCGAGTGTAGTTCACGCGAAATTCGTTGACCGCGGTGGGCCCGAATATGCGAGTATTGCTGACCGTAGCCTGCTGCTTTGTCCCATTGTTGGAGCCTGCAAAACCCGGGAAACTTCCTCCCATCTTTGGGTCTAGGTAGTCCGATCTGTCAAAATAATAATAGACGGACCAATTGCCTGTCTTCTTGTTCAGGAAATCCACGCGATTCCCGAACATGTCATCTGTTGTCCTTATCGGGTCAGCATTGGATGCAAATATGTTCTCCCCCCTGTTCGGTTGCGGAATAAACTGCAGGGTTCCTTTAGCCGCAGAGGAGAAGGCCGACTGCGGGATGATACCGTTCGGGAAGACTTGGGAGTACGGCTCTCCATCGTGCACTACATACCCGAGCCGTTGTGAAAGCACATTCGCCCAGTTGGGACCGTTTACGTTTCCCGTCAGGTTTGCCACACCGACATTCCCTCCGCGTTCTGCGGCTGAGAGCACGGTTATTTCTTCAGCCGATCCAGCGTCACGTTGCCTGGTACCCTGGTAATCCGTATACCAGAACAGCTTGTCCTTAATGGCAGGACCCCCCACGGCATACCCGAACTGGTTCTTCCGCAACTTTCCCGGCTTATCTGAGTCGAAAAATGATCTCGCATCCAAAGCATCGTTACGGAGGAATTCAAACACGGTGCCGTGGATAGAGTTAGACCCGCTCTTGGTAACTGTATTCATGAGGGCGCCGCTGAACCGTCCGTATTCGGCATCGAAGTTGTTGGTGATTAACCGGAACTCCTGGACCGCATCCAAGTTGGGCTGGATCTGCGCTTCGAAATTTCCCACGCCGGACACATCGCCTCCATTCACGAGAAAGCCATTGCTGTTTTCCCGCTGACCGTTTACCGAGACGGTTCCAGCGCCTTCATTTCTTGTACCACCGGGTGCCACGCCCGGTTGCAGACCTAGAAGACCTATGTACCCACGACCATTGAGCGGCAGTTCCAGGATCTTTTTTTCTTCAATAACCTCGCCCAGTTGGGTGTTGGTGGATTCCACCTGGAGTGCCTCGGCGCTTACACTCACTTCCTGCTGGGCTTCGCCAACCTGCAAAACGACATCAACGCGGCGCTGGTCGTTGACGGAAAGAACAATCCCGGTCTGGACGAAATTTCGGAAACCGGCAAATGAGGCTTCCACTTTGTATCGTCCCACTGGCAGCGCCAGCAGGCGGTATTGCCCCGATTCGTTTGTCGAGGTTTCCTTGACCAGATTCAAATCGAGGTTCGTCGCGGTAACCCGAACGCCCTGAATGATAGCAGACGACGAATCTGTCACCGTGCCCAGGATAGACCCGGTAACGTCAGCCCAAACATTAGACGGCCATACAAAGGCCAAACAACCCATCAGTATCCAAAAGCAAAATCTGTCCCTTCTCATCATTGCAATCCTCCTTGTTAACCTGATATTTCAATTACCCGTCGGTGTGACGCATGTAATAAGCAACACCGTGTACAACCCACTGCATCCTCCACAAGGAACCTCCGAAACCATTAAGATCAAGCAGACAATCAGGGTCAGATGCCTAAAAGAGAAAGCCCCTTTTCACCTACTTATTCTTCATGTTGGGATCATGCCTTGATTTGACTTAGCCGTGAGCCTTCGAAAGTTCTGAAGGGCCAGGCCAAGAAGTCATGGCCGCCGAGGGAATGTAAACGATGCTAATACGACGAGTTAGAAGCAAGCTTGTGACCAGACAATATCCCTTCCTTGAGGTCAGGTGAGAATTCGTCTAATTCACTGTCCTTATGATATTTCAGACCTCAAGAATGTTCTACTGGCTAATACTGGTTTCTGGATTCTTGATTAATTCCATACGAAAAACTGTATTTCTTCTGCGAATAATTGTAGGACTTTGATTGTAGGGCCAGTGCAATGGAAGTGAAGGTCACGCCATTACTTACGTACTTACGGGTGCAATTCAAAGGTTAGGCCGCCCGCTCTGCCTCCGCCTACACTAAGTACGGCACGAGGGCTTTTGTCGTCTGGGCATACTCGCGGTATTCCGGATACTTGGCGCGAAGCAGGCGTTCCTCAGCGATGACCCTGGCGACGATCACCGTTGTAACCGCTATGCCTATTGCCGCATTCACGAGCGACAGACGGCTGAGGATCGCAGCCCAAATGAAGAGAAGTACGGCCGAGTGCATCGGGTGCCGAACGAGGCGATAAGGACCACGTCTGATGATCGAATTTCCGCCGGGCATGGCCGTGACGCGAAACGCCCCTCTTGGGAATGAGCCGCGCGCCCACAGACTCAAGCTGACCGCCAGTAGGCGGCCTCTTCGTTGCCGGGCTGATTGTTAGCATTTTGAGAGAATTGGGTTCTATGACCAAGTCATAACCAATTTTCTTTGATTCCGGGCGCAGTCAGTCAAGTAGGAATTAATCAGACTTTGATAAGGAATGCCAGTGGCGTCAGACATTTGTTTGAAGTATTCAATGGCATCCAGTCCCAAGCGAATTGTCACTTGCTTCTTCAACCGCTTAGCGTAAGGGTTCTTTTTGCCTGGCATTTTTGAAAAATCATATTCTTTTCTCATTGAGCTTTCTCTCCATACCAGCGAATTTCTTTAGGGGTGGCTTTTCTCGCCGAGATAATCCGGATGGTTGCTTGGTTATGGCGGAAACAGTAACAAACCACCAAAACCCTCAAACCAGCGCTCAAACCAAGGATGATAAAGCGTTCCTCCTCCTCGGAGTGATCTGGGTCGGGGTATTCGACGGCGTTCTCATCCGTAAAGACCGTAGCGGCTTCACTAAAAGTTACTCCATGTTTTCTTTTGTTGGAGGTGGCTTTCTGGTGATCCCAAATGAATCGCAGATCGTTCACAATTACATTATAATTACATTGTATTTCTTCTTCAATGGGCAGGCTGACGTTCCGGGGTGAGCTGCGAATTGATCCTGATAACGGACCGCCGGGGCCAATTATCCGGGAAATTGGCCAGGTTGACTCTGTGGTTTCCGAAGCGCGCCGGCGGCCCAGGCAACCAGGAGTCAGGCCGGAGGCCGTGCGTAGGGCCACGACTTTTGCTCGCTTTGCATGATTCTAGCTGGTAACCTTTGAGAACATAAACATTCTCACAAGTTGAATCGAGTGCCCCCGCCTCTTTGCCCAGAAAACTGTAACAATCATCATTTAACTTCTACGCGCCGACCCCCATTCCCCCGCTGGTATTTGCAATTATGAGGCACTCCGGGGTTGTCAAAGCCGGGTTAGACCTTGAGAAAGATCCGCTTACGGTACATCAACCAAATGGGCAAGAAGCACACCAGCACGAACGCGACTGAGTACAGGAGCGATGCAAAACTCGGCCCCGTCAGTGGTGCAAAAAAACGCTGGAAAAGGTAGTCTTGTCCGTTCAAGGTGCGACCGTCGAGCTGTGCATGGAAACTGTAGATACACACTGCCAGGATAATATGAATCATATACGCTGCGATCGCGTTCGCACCGAAAATGACAAAAGGCTTCGTCCAGGCTCCGCGCCAATTCCTGATATCGTTAGCCCAGTAGCAGACTGCGAGGCATACCAGAGCAAATCCCCCCGTAAACAGCACATAGGAACTCGTCCACAATTTCTTGTTGATGGGGAACCAGACTCCCCAGACACAGCCGAGAGCCAGGCCTGCCAATCCAGAAATCAGCATCCACGCGGCCTTTTTCTGGGGGCTATTCTTTGATCGTAACCATTCTCCTGTAAATACTCCCAACAATGTGGTCGCAATTGCCGGCAAGGTGCTCAGCAGGCCTTCCGGATCACGAGTTCCCTCGTAGAGCTGCCCGATTACAAGTTTTCGATCAAGGTAAGCTGCCAGGTTCCAATCCGGGTGGAGCAAGGGGACGTCTCGTCCCGGCAACCCGAATCCAGGAACCGGAACAAAACACATCAGGATCCAATAACCCAAAAGTAGTGCGCCAGCCACCATGGCCCGGCCCTGGCGACCCAAGCATAGGAAAAGAATGGCTGCGACCAGGTAGCAGAGAGCGATTCGCTGTAGAACCCCGGGAATGCGCAGCATGCGGAAATCCATCGCAAAAAGCGCGTTTAGACCCAACCCGATGGCAGCAATGATGGCACTGCGACGAAAGGTATGAAGGAGAAGCGCTGTCCTCGAATCGCCACGTTTGAGCCTGGATGCAAACGAGAATACGAGGGAGACCCCGACAATGAAGAGGAAGAAAGGGAAGATCAAATCTGTGGGGGTCCATCCGTTCCACTCGGCGTGCTTTAGGGGCCAATAGGCGGCATCTTCGTTCCCGGGAATGTTGACCAGGATCATGGCCGCGATAGTGGCGCCCCGAAACAAATCGAGAGAGGCAAGACGCCCGCCAGTGACCGCTGGAAGAATGGGTAACGCATTTCTTGCCGGTTCGGATGAAGCTGACATTGGACTATAAGTAAACCGAAATTCTGGCACCGAGCTGATATGAGCTCTGATGTCCTGAAAGGACAAAATATTCCAGCCCAGGGTTGGACGTCCGCTTTAGGCAGACGGCTGGAGATTGGACATTTGTGAAGCGGCACGAGGCCGCAGGCGGCGTCCTGGGCTAAGGTCCAACGCCCCATAGGGCCACGGTCGCGACAGGGGACAGCAGTCCCTCTCGCGGCCCTGAGCTAAATCTCCGTCACCCTAACAGGCCTCCGGAGGAATTAGCTGCATCATGTCGCTACGCTTCCCGGAAAATGTCTAATCTCCAAAATCGCCCTCCGAGTGGGAACACCGAGCGGGTGCAAGCCGGCTGTCAATATAGAGGAATCTTCGAGAGAGCCATCGGCCGGCAGGATGAGTATAGACAAAAGCACAAGGAACTCCAATGGATGCAAAGAACGATTGTGGACGTCCTGAGTTTGCCTTCTCCGTCAAGAAGGCTGTTGCCTGACAATATTTTGGGGTGATATAGTGCTTTCTATACTAGATATTGAGGGTCATCCCTCAATGGCCGGGTTGCCCTTGGTACGATTTGTCATGAAAACTCCTGCTCTCCCAATGGCCTCTGACTTTGGTCGATCTCGTCGCAACAAGAGCAAGGTTCTCGGAATCCACTACATCAGGCACGGAAGAATAAAGAGTCTATACAGGTCGTTCTCCTTCTGAGGGGGCTGTGATGCGGCTCGGTATCGATTTTGGAACGACACGAACACGGGTAGCTGCGGCAATGAAGGGCAAATACCCGATGATCGAGTTCGAACATGAAAGCGGATACCATCAGAACTGGTACCCTTCCCTCATCGCGGTCCGAGAGAATCAGGTTAGGTTTGGCCTGGACGCGCTGGCGGTCCAATATGACGCACACTGGGAAATGTGTCGTTCTGTCAAACGACACTTGAGCCAGGGTCATCCTGACACGATCATGGGTATCGGTGAAATCAAACTCTCACTGTTGGAATGGCTCACCAGATTCCTCGCAACTTTGCGCGAGGATTTGCCACGTCGGAGCAACCTGGAGATCAATCCCGCCGAGTCATTGCAGGTCATGATAGGTGTTCCGACTAATGCCAATAGCAACCAACGGTTCCTGACCTTGGAGGCGTTTCGCCGGGCCGGATTTGAGGTCCTCGGAATGCTCAACGAGCCGTCAGCCGCCGGGATTGAATATGCCTACCGTCACCGCCCTCCTGAAGCGGTAGGCGGACGTGAATACTTGGTAGTGTACGACCTTGGAGGAGGAACCTTCGATGTCTCGGTCATTCGAATTAGGGGCCAACATCACGAGGTGGTTGCGAGTGAAGGTATTTCACGGCTGGGTGGAGATGACTTCGACGAATTGTTGATGCACTCTGCTTTAGCTCAGCCCGCACTGCCTCGATCCCTCCAAAAACGATTTTCAGTGGCAGCATCAGGGATTGTGGTGGCTCCCTTAACTTCCAGTTTCCGTCCCCGCTTGCTGCATTTGTGTCGTGAAGCCAAGGAGAGTATCAATCCAAACACTCGGAAGATTACAGTCGACTTTGGCCAGGTCAGTCCGGAAGCAGATGCGGTCTTAGTTCCCATATCCCAATTCTACGACAAATGCGAGCCCCTCATCTCCAGGACGATCCAGCTTACCGAATCGGTTCTAAGGTCCGTCCACCGGGACTCCGGGCCGGATCTCAAGACGCTGGCTTGTGTTTACCTGGTTGGCGGCTCCTGCGACCTCCCGATTCTTGCCCGAACTCTAAGGGAGCATTTCGGGAAGCGAGTGCAGCGCTCCCCATATCCTTCTGCCGCGACTGCTGTGGGTCTGGCGGCCACAGCCGATCAGGATAGCGGCTACACCCTGGAAGAGAGATTCAGCCGGTTCTTTGGAGTATGGAGAGAGAGTGACGACGGGTCAAAGATAGCCTTCGATCCTATATTTGCAAGAGAGACGGCCTTGCCGCACCCAGGCCAACCGCCCCTCGTGGTTACGCGGAGGTACCGCCCCGCCCACAACCTAGGCCACTTTCGCTTCCTGGAATGCAGTAACTTGAGAAATTCGCAACTGGAACCAGGTGGAGACATCATTTCCTGGGAAGAGATTTTCTTCCCCTTCCACCCTGCCCTGCAGGAGGAAACCAGACTGGACCTGGTGCCCGTGATGCGTTGGCCCGAGGCAGGTGACATATGGGTGGAAGAGGTTTACCAGTGCGATGCGCAGGGGATCATCCAGGTAACAATCTCGAATCAGACGGGCGGATATGCCAAGACGTACCGAATTCGGTAGGCATGAACGAGGGAACGATTAATGTGTGGATTGGGCGCGCTACTACCGGAAGGAGTTGGAGGGGGGGAATGTGGGAGCCGATCATGGGACCACTGTTCCCCGAGCGGCGACCAATTTGACCCTGGCAACCGCCGTGACGAGTGACGGCGGTCACACGCGCGGCGGCCTCCCTCAAGACTCGCATTTTCAGGAAAGTGCCCCATGACCTTTTCAAGTTCACCACCGCCGATGAAAATTGCAGGGGTAGCCACGATGAATTCACACTTTGAATTCATCGTGGGCTTCTCCTATGCGGTCAAATGCCCACGACAAACCAAGGCCGTATGTCGTGGTTACCAAAACTGAGATTTTCATAAAAGGGGTTCTATTCCGTTTGTGACCTGCGCCTGGGATCCCAGTTGCACCCATCCAGTCAAGCTCCATTCCGGGTTTAGTCACTAGCGGCCTTGATTTCGTGGCCTTAAAGCTTTCCCAGGAGGGCTCATGTCGAGAACCAACTCCGTTTTGGCCCTAATCTTAATGTTGCTGATTAATCGAAGCACGCTTTTGTCAGATGGTTCCTCCCCGGGCGCATCTTCGCAGACCCTTGAACAGATCAAGACTCACCAGCAGGGGATCGCACTATGGTGGACCGGCAATGCCGGATGGCTAATCAAAGCGGATGGAGTACTGATCGGGATCGATTTGGATCTTGAGAGAGAAGAAAAGATATCAGAGCCTCCGGTGTCGGCCGAGGATCTCGCTGGCTTACTTGATCTGGCCTTTGTGACGCATCACCACGGAGATCATTTCAACGAACCGACGCTCAAGAACCTGGCTCAAGGGAAGCGATGTACTTTTGTGTTGCCCCAGACTTGCCTTCGTCGCGCTTCAGAATTGGGAATTGCCGGGGAACGAATCATCGTGCCACAGCCCGGTCAGCCATTCGAAGTCAAAGGGATCAGAATAGAACCCACCCACGCTATCCACGGCAATCAGGAGTTCACAGTCCTGACTCGAGAAGCGGATTTCATTGACTCGATTACTCACAATTGCGGCTACGTGCTCACTATACAAGGTAAACGATTCTTTCATCCCGGCGACTCAGTCCTAACTGAAGAGCATCTCAATTTAAGTAAGATCGACGTCCTCTTTATCTCTCCCACGGTTCACAACATGTACATTGACCGCTCCATGATCCTGATTAACCGGCTCGAGCCGGCCTACATTTTCCCCCAACACTTTGGCACGTACCGCGAGGCTGATGACAATGTCTTCTGGACGCGAGGCTACCCCGACGAACTGAAGAGCCGACTCTCCACTGATCTGCAAAGGCGTTATCACAAGCTTCAACTGGGGGAGATGTTCCTAATCAAGTGAAAATGGCCGGAAGCTTTGGCGAAATTCTCTAATATTTCTCACGGAGGCACAAAGACCACAGAGGAAGAAGATTATGAGGGTTTCAGCCTCATGAACAGTCAATCTTACTTCCTCTGGATCTCGGTGCCTTCGTGTCTCCGTGAGATTGACTTATTAAGTCAGGAGTTCCTCCTATACAGCAACCCTAAAGCGTAGAATCGCCGTCCTCCTCCGGTATTTGCAAGCCCACCTCGCACGCCTGGATCTTTTTGTGCAAACTCTCCACTCGACCAGAGTAATAGGACGCAGCTGGCGACTATATTTGGGAGAGAGCTTCGTTTCATCTTCATAGAGCCTCCTTTGGGTAGTTTTTCACAGCAAACAACAATTTTCAGAAGTGGCACTTTGAACCCGGAGTTGTCATTGGATTCTTATTCAAGAGTTTCATTCGTGGTCTTTGGGATCGTTAAAGAGAACAGTCAGCTTAATGCTTCCGTGTCCGGATTGTGGAAAGTTGGCAGTATTCGAGTCTCCCGGGTCCAGGTTTGAAGCCGTGTCATCCGGTGGAAAGAGGACCAGCGAGTTCAGGAAACCAATGAGTGCCTGCCGGTCATCGGACTCCAGGCTGGCAAAGGCGTCTCGGGCTGATTGAGCTTCTCCGCCATGCCGCAGAATCACCTCGTTCAGATTGAGACTTCGCCCGTCATGACCATAGGGGGCTGTACTCCCGACTCCCCACAAAGGGGTGGTCATGAATTCGGTTTGAAAAGTCCCATCGTAGTTTCGTTCGTGGAAATTGGGCCCAAGGTCGTGCCGCTTAAAGTCGGTGTAGATGTTTTTAACGACAAAGGTGCCCTGTGTCGGCGGCTTGAGTGCCGGATAGCCGGATCCATCGTCCAGGTTGAGATGCAACGGGGATGCCGTGGCGAACATATTATTGAAAACTCCGTTGACCGGATCGTAAAGGGTCTCGACATCCGCCACGCGCCGATCGCGATTCAGTGCCAGGTCAGAGATATGACAACTCGCACATCCCGTGCGGCGGAACAACCGCTGTCCTTTGAGAGTCATGTCGGTTTGCTGATAGATCGCCGGCTTAAAGTAATTCAACAGGTAAAACTCCAGGTAATCGACCAGGCTAGTCGGTATCTCATTGGCCACTCCATCCTGGTCAGGGTCCGCTGACGGATTATCCGTTGGTGGAGCTTCGATGTGGTCCAGTCTTCCGTCCAGTACCATACCGGATGGTGTAACAATTCTTCCGCCATTGGCTGCATGCATTAAATCCGGATCAACCGCCTGAAGGCCCATCTCGTTCTGGAGCGCCCCTGCCACAAATTCGCGAATCGAAATGGTTCCGCCATGAGCGAAGAAAGGCCGAACCCGAAGATCGCTGTTAACCCCATGCACTTGGGAAGTATCTATTGTGCCATCCGGGTTGGCTACGATATGCCCGTATTCGATTCCTTTGCTCAGAAGCCTTCTAGTGATTGGCCGTTTTGTAGATTTCGCGTCAACCAAGGCTTGGGTTTGAATGGCCCTGAGGTCGGTGGTGATTTCATCGGCCAGCATCTCCTTGAGCCCGAGGCCGAATAGGTGCGGAGTATCCCGGCTGTCGGGCCTGGTCACCACGTTTCCTCCGAATCCTGCCGAGCCCCTGGGGCGTGAATGACAACCTGCACAACTGTCAGACAGTCCAGCGCCTATAGCCAGGTTAGAATCTATGGATCCCGCGCCATCGCCCACATTAGGCCCTTGGCCTTCTTGCCGTGTGAACTTGCGCTGAAAAAGCTGGCGACCCCCGACGAATGGCACGAAATGGGTCACGGCTGATGATGAAAGCGGAGGAGTTCGGAGTTGTCAAATCTCCACGACCGGCGCCGATTTCGTCCGTCAGCGACTTCGAGATGCCTTCATTGATCGTATTGGGTGCTTTGGTCTTGTCTATCATCTGACCAAGCATTGGAACGCTCAGTGTTACAAACAGCCCGAGTGTGGCTTTTAGGATTGATTTTCTGCTTAAGGTCATCGTAGGCCTCCTCTAATTGTCTCTTTCCTGAAACGAGTCAATGGATGGCCTATTGTTAAAGAGGACGCGGTGAGAAATCACCACCTGGATAGGTGAAAATCTGGCTTCAGAAGAATGAAGGACGAGAGAATAGCCGATTGCGAAGTGCCAGCAAGGTCCTTAAGAGTCAGGGCTCCGGAATAGCGACACAGGCCCTTTCCAGTGGGAATCCACCAATCTCCCCTACGATCCTGCATGGAAAGCTGCTGCCAACCCCAACCGTAGTAGTCGAAGTACTCGGGCAATCTGGGCTTTGCCGCCAGGAAGTGCCGTTCGTCAAATCGACTCAAGACAATGTCAGTGAAAAGGCTGCTGACACACAATTCGCCCGCTTGATCCTCAAAGATAGAGGCAATGGAGGAACTCCCCAAGCCGTCTGCCATCCCATAAGACACGAACCCGCGTCGAGCAAGCTTCATGACCCCGCCTTCGTGCCCCATCCACAGATTTCCGTTCTGGTCGAGTCCGCCGAGCCGATCGGGCATAAGAGTTCGGACAATAGTATCGTTTTCGGTGTCCTTGGGCAGTCCGATGTCGACCAGATGAAAGGTCCATTTCCCTCTCATTTCTTCAAACTGGAATAATCCCCCTGCTGTC
>DATKMG010000784.1:0-9513 GCA_035541995.1 Terriglobia bacterium | reverse complement strand
ACCGGAGGCATTGACTGGCAGGGGAGGCCGTTTCGAAAGCCTTGTTCGGTCGAAAAGGGGAAGGTCAAACCGCTCTGGTTTGGTATTCAGGTACCGGAAGGATCACAGCCCGATACCTACGAAGGGTCCATTCAGCTAGTTCTGAATGACGGGGAGGAGAAAGTCCTACACCTGAAGCTGGGGGTTGTAGCTCAGAAATTGCTCGATTCCGGTGACAGTGAACCATGGCGTCATTCGCGATTACGATGGCTGGATTCCCAATTGGCAGCGGACGATGAACTGGTATCCCCATTTACTCCGGTAAGAGTAGAAGGGAACAGGGTCAGCTGTCTTGGTCGCCAGGTGCTGGTAGGGCAAGACGGAATGCCCCAGGGTATCCAGAGCTTCTTTGCGCCTGAAATGACGGTGCTGTCGGACCATGCCCGGGAACTCCTTTCCTCCCCCATCAGATTCGTGGTGGAAGACAGTCAACACCGCGTGCTCTCATGGTCCATCAAGGAGTTCCAATTCACCAGGCAGACCGAAGGCGCCGCAGCTTGGAGATCGTTAGCTATTGCAGAGGATCTCCAACTCGAAGTTCAGGCTCAGATGGAGTTTGATGGCAATAACGAGTTTAACCTGCACCTGCGGGCCGCTCAAACTACTCGGGTCAGTGACATCCGCCTGGAAGTCCCTCTACATCGCGATGTTGCTCGCTACATGATGGGCATGAACGTGCTCGGAGGCATCCGACCCAAGGAGTTGCGCTGGAAATGGAACCAGAAAAGAAATCAGGATTCTGCCTGGGTAGGCGACGTCAATGCCGGTGTGCAACTGACACTCAAAGCTGAGAATTATGAACGTCCCTTAAACACCAACTTCTACTTGCTGAAACCCCTCAACATGCCTATATCCTGGTACAACGATGGGAAGGGAGGATGTAACTTTCTAGAGGCCGATTCGCAGACGTTCATGGTCCGGGCCTACAGCGGGCCGAGAGAAATCGAGGCAGGGAGAAGTCTCCATTTCAATTTTAGATTGATGCTTACCCCTTTCAAACTCCTCGACACCCAGGGGCAATGGAATAGCCGCTACTACCATGCATTCAAACCGGTCAGTGAAGTTTTGGAGAGTGGAGCGAACATTGTGAATGTGCATCACGCCAATTCAATTAATCCGTTTATTAATTACCCCTTTCTGCATTGTGAGGAAATGAAAGCCTATATCGACGAGGCGCATCAGAAAGGTCTTAAGGTCAAAATCTATTACACCGTGCGGGAACTTTCCAATCATGCTTCCGAACTCTTCGCCTTACGAAGTCTGGACGACGAGATCTTCTCGCGAGGATCAGGAGGCGGATCTTCCTGGCTGCAGGAACATTTGGGATCCAACTATATTGCGGCTTGGTTTGTTCCTGAGCTGGAGGATGCAGCCATCATTACCAGTGGTGAGTCCCGCTGGCACAACTATTACGTCGAGGGGGTGAACTGGCTGGCAAAGAACATTGGCATCGATGGCCTTTACATTGACGATGTGGCGTTTGACCGAACCATTATGAAGCGAGTTCGAAAAGTCTTGGACCATAGCCGGCCAGGCGCCCTTATTGACTTGCACTCGGCTAATCAATTTAACGCGCGAGATGGATTTGCCAACAGCGCAAACCTCTACCTGGAACACTTCCCCTATTTAAACAGGCTTTGGTTTGGTGAGTATTTCGACTACAATGCCCGACCGGATTT
Source organism: Terriglobia bacterium (assembly GCA_035541995.1). GTDB lineage: Bacteria > Acidobacteriota > Terriglobia > Versatilivoradales > Versatilivoraceae > DATKMG01. The sequence continues at coordinate 7,795 of DATKMG010000784.1, read as the reverse complement.
TTGGTTGATAGAAATGTCCGGGATTCCGTTCGGCCTGATGGGTGAAATGTTGCAGGACGGGGGCAATCCCTGGCGAGGAATGGTCTACGGGATGACCGGCCGACTCCCTTGGGCCGGAGACCCGCGTCCTTTGTGGAAAGTATGGGATGAGTTCGGAATCAACCAAAGCCGGATGATTGGGTATTGGGTTCCTAACTGTCCGGTGAAGTCGAGTCATCCGTACATTCTAGCCACCGCCTATGTAAGAAATGACAAGACTCTGGTTGCCGTTGCGAGCTGGGCCAAAGATGAAGTTCGCTGCCACCTCGCTTTCGATTGGAAAACTCTGAGGTTGGAGGCAAGCAAATGCAGGATCAAGGCCCCGGCCATTGCTGGTTTCCAGGAGGCGGCGAGTTATGCCCCCGAGGAAGAAATCATTGTTCCCCCCGGCAGGGGTTGGTTGCTGATATTAAGTGATCGATAGTCCCACTCCCGCAGAAAGGTGTGGGAATGCGTCGGAAAGCAGTTTGCCTATCTATAAGGAATGGACCTCGGACATTCATCGATAAGTGCAGGGGTGTCCTGCTGCTTCACAATGTCCAATCAGGACACGGTATTGAACAGAGAGGCATATGGGGGGAATCCTTGGGATAGATGACTCCCCATGATACTCCCGGCGTTGCGTTTTGCATTTCACCCTAATATGATTGCTTGGCACAAGTAGAGTCCTGTAACAAAAGAGGGGGAAACGGCGATGCAAATAGACGAACTCGACACACCCGCGGTGGTAGTAGATCTGGATATCCTGGAAAAGAACTTGAACAAGCTGGCCGATTACTGCAATCAATATAACCTCCGACTGCGTCCTCACACTAAAACCCATAAGATTCCCGAGATCGCGAGAATGCAGATTCGCTCTGGGGCTTGGGGTATCACTGTCGCTAAGGTCGGAGAGGCGGAGGTGATGGCCGCGGCAGGCCTGGATAATATCCTGATTGCGTATCCCATCCTGGGTCAATCCAAGCTCGACAGGGTGATGAAGCTGGCCCGGTCTCATAAAATTACCGTTTCATTGGACTCTAGTGAAGCACTGGCGGGAATATCCCGGGCCGCAGCCCGAGCTGGCTGCTCCCTCGACGTCTTGGTCGAGTGCGACTTGGGAATGCATCGCTGCGGCCTCCAGACTCCTGATGAAGTTCTGAATCTGGCAGAACAGGTCACACGCCTGCCGGGCGTCAGGTTTGCCGGGATTCTTTTCTACCCTGGACACGTTTGGGCCTTGCCGGCCGATCAGCCTGCTGCAATGACAAAAGTCAGTGCTCAACTCGCCGAATTTCTTAAGAGATTGGCCGGGCAGAGTCTTCACTGCGAAGTGGTTAGCGGCGGCAGCACGCCGACGGCTTACAACAGTCACCTTTTAGCGGGACTGACAGAGATTCGCAGCGGCACCTATGTGTTCAACGATCGAAACACGCTGGACATCGGGGCCTGCCGTCTTGAGAATTGTGCGCTCAAACTCTTGGTGACCGTGATCAGCAATGCTGTCCCTGGCAAAGCGATGATTGACGGGGGATCCAAAACTTTTTCGGGAGACCGGTTACTTTCTGGCGCTAAGGCCGGGTATGGCATGGTTCTTGAATACCCGGACATCCAGTTTGAGTCTATGTCGGAAGAACATGGCCACTTGGATCTTACCTCGTCTTCTCATCGACCTAAAGTCGGGGAGCGGCTCTCCATCCTGCCTAACCACGTTTGTGCTTGTGTCAACATGCACGATACATTGTGGTTCCATAGGAAAGGTGTGGTCGAGGGCTCTTGGACAGTTGCTGGACGAGGGCAGGTGCGCTGACCTGCCTGGCGAACGCTTTGTAGTCAGGCAATGAGTTTGTCGCCAAGCAGAGTCGTCTTGTTCCATATTGTTCTCAGTCTATTTTCCTAATTCTGTTTTTTCCCATTCTGAGAGGAGATACCAAATGTCCAAGACCGAAATCAAGCATCCAGAAAAGCAGATCACTACAGGCGCCTACTCGGCTGGTGTCTTGGTGGATGGCTGGCTCTACGTCAGCGGGCAAGGGCCGCTGGATATGAAGACGGGGGCAATCGTCGGGAAAACCATAGAGGAGCAGACTCGGCTCACACTTTCCCATATTGGAAAGATCCTGGAAGCTGCGGGTGCAAGCTTTGATGACGTTGTCAAATGTACGTGCCATCTCTCCGACATCGGCGACTTCGATCGTTTCAACAGTGTATATTCGGAGTTTTTCAAGGGCATTCGTCCTGCTCGTACTACCGTCCAATCAACGCTCTGGGGCGGCATCAAAGTGGAGATTGATGCGATCGCGAGAGTCACTCAGAGATAAAGGGCGGCATTGACCTCAAGTTGGACGTAGTACGGTCTTGTGTTAACCAGACGCGAACCTCTGGATCGGTTGAGTCCTGATATCAAATCTTGAAGCTTGTCATGAATCCGTTGAAGGGTGCTCGGAATCGGGGACATCGGAGAAGGAAGTCAAAACAATGATTCTATTCGACTCTCACCTGGACTTGTCCTTGAATGGTTTGAACTGGAATCGGGACTTGACTCGGAGTACGGAAGAGATCCGCAGGTCCGAGAGCCAAATGACGAATTTCCGTCGAGGCCATAACACCGTGGCTATCCCGGAGATGCGTCGGGGAGAAGTAGCTGTCTGCCTGGCCACGGTGCTAACTCATGCCAACTCCCAAGGGGAGGCCACCATCGACTTCCGCAATCAGGAGATCGCCTGGGCCATGGCACAGGGCCAGCTGGCTTATTACCGGATCCTTGAGGAGCAGGGGTACTTTCGTCAGTTGCGGAACTGGAATCAAGTTGAGGATCATATTCGACGGTGGAAGGGCTCCGGCGGTGAGGGGTGCTCGCTGGGCTACATTCTGGCTATGGAAGGGGCTGACCCGATTCTTTCTCCCGCCCGTGTCCCCTGGTGGTGGGATCAGGGGTTGCGGGTGGTGGGATTGTGTCATTTCGGATTAGGCGTCTATTCTCATGGGACCCGAAGTGAGGGAGGACTCACCTCCCGGGGCCCTGACTTGCTCAAGGCATTGGATGAAGTGGGGATGGTCTTGGACTTGACTCATCTGGCGGATCAAGCCTTCTGGGAAGCTATGGACTTGTACCAGGGAGCAGTGTTGGCCAGCCACAACAATTGCCGCACATTGGTTCCAGGCTGCCGCCAATTCAGCGACGAACAAATCCGCGCCATCCTGCAACGAGATGGCGTAATCGGGGTAGCGCTTGACATCTGGATGCTCTACCCGGAATTTAAAGAAGGAATTACACCCAATACCGTCGTCAGCCTGGAGGACGTGGCCAATCATATTGATCATATCTGCCAGCTTGCCGGTAATGCCCAGCATGCCGCAATCGGCAGCGACCTCGATGGGGAATTTGGGACGGAACAGACCCCTCACGACGTCGACACCATATTCGATCTGCAGAAACTCCCACCTATCCTTTCTCGGAGAGGCTATTCACATTCCGACATTGAGGGCATCATGCATGGGAATTGGCTGCGCCTCTTCCAACGAGCTTTGCCGGCCTAAGGGAGGTAGTACAGTGACCTTGAGTTTCAAAGAGCGACTTCAACGAAGAGACCGGTTGATTGGGACCGTCCTCACTCTTCCGATTACGGAGTTGGCGGAAATCTGCTGCGATGCCGGGTTTGATTGGCTCTTTCTCGACATGGAGCACGGACTGCTGGGTGTTCCCGATGTGCAGAGGATTTGTCAGGTTGTGGCCGGCCGTTGTGCCTGTTTGGTTCGAGTTCCGGCGAATGAGGATGTCTGGATCAAGAAGGCCTTGGATATCGGGGTAACGGGCATCATTGTTCCCCTGGTGAACACACCCCAAGAGGCTGCCAAGTCTGTTCTCCATAGTAAGTATCCTCCGGAAGGCGCTCGGAGTGTGGGGATCACAAGAGCGCATGGATACGGAGCGAGTTTTCAGGCTTATGTCGAGATTGCCAACCGGCAGACAGTCGTGGTGGTTCAAGTTGAACACATCGAATCAGTGCACAACATCGACACGATCCTGGAGATTGCGGGAGTCGATGCAGTGTTTGTGGGTCCTTATGATTTATCCGCGAGTTTGGGGAAAACCGGGCAATTAACTCATCCTGAAGTCCAGGCGGCAGTAGCACGAGTCCAGTCGGCCTGCGTGGACAAGCATTTCCCGGCTGGTATTTTCGCAGGGGAATCTAATGCTGCAAAAGTGGCATTGGAGGCTGGATACACCCTGGTGGCCGTTGGAATGGATATCATGTTGTTCTCGTCCGTCGCCCGTCAGGTTGTAGCTGCTTTGAAATGACCTCAACGTGGAAGCTGTTCTCGACCTGTCATGGGTCGGACGAGACTATGGCATGCTGCGGCTGACACAACCACGCAATGACTGCTTCCTGAACTCTCCACCTCCAGACAGAGTACTTATGATCAAGGCGATTGAGCAGTAATCGGTTGGTTATTCCGCAATCAATTCGAAGTGCCATACCCTCGGCTGTGCCACGGCCTGTTGTTGGGCCACGAGTTCTGCCTCCAGCGCCTCCAACGCGTCTAACGCAGGCTGAAGATGCGGCAAGGACTTGTTCGCCAATCCCACTTGCAGTTCCTGCCAACGGGCCGCATGAATGCTGTTGTGTTTGAGCGTCAGATCGTGAACTTCCAGAGCCTGTTTCAGCATCGGGGTCGGGAACTCGGCGAGGTTGATACCGGCAGCCAGTCGGTCCTTTGCAAAGGGACCAAGATCCATTCCATCAATTTTAAGTCGGTACTGAGAAGCTTTGAGCCCACTCGCTCTAAGGATTTGCTGGTCGAGCGTCTCAAGAAAATCAGAGCTGCGTAAAGCCAGCAGCATGGTCTTATCCTTCAGGTCCAACGGCATGGGCAACGCCCGGTCGTGCTGCTTCCATTCAAGGTTATCGGATCCCCGGAGATCTGTCACTTCAGTATTGATTTGATGCTTTACCTCCTTCAGCGCTCCATCTATCTCGACTAACGTCACCACCGAAGGCGCATTCCACGATTTCAATAAGGCTGCTGCCATGAGCAAATGTCCGGCTGGCCCGGGATGGACACGATCTTCAATGATTTTCTTCGCCAGTTCTGCATCGGCGGCATTCGCCTTTACCAAAGCAGCCACAATCGAAGTATTCAGATCGGCCACGTTTTGCTTTTCTAAAGTGGCCAGTTCCTTGACAAAAAGGCCATAACGTACCAAAACCGAGTTGTACCCTCCTTCGAATTCAGGCGGTCGCGTCACGTCATCGTAAGGGGAAGGCTGGATCAAGGTGATCTTGATATCCGGAAGGCGGGTCTTCACACTCTCCAATATTTTCTGGTATCCCGTTTTGTAGGTATTGAAGATCTCTTCGTCAAAGGCTCGATAGCTGCCATCATTCATGCCGAGCATGATGGTCATGACTGTCGGCTTGTAGGCAAAGACATCGCGGTTCAGCCGCAAATCAATTCCCCCTGCCCATCCGCCCGTCACGCGGTCTCCTCCAACTCCAGAGTGAACAAAACTCACTCTTAAATTAGGGAAACGAGTGAGCACAAAGGTCTCGACAAAAGTCGTATAGAGCCTCTGTTCGGTGATACTGTCCCCATAAAAGACGACCCGGTCACCCTGCTGGAGATAAAATCGTTCTTGAGAGAAAACTGTGCCGACTGATAAGCAAAAGATCAGGAGTAACAATTTGCACTGATGTCGAGTTTTCATTTACCATCCTCCAGGTTGCGAAATCGAGCCTCTGATCAAGCAAAGAGTCCCCTGCATTTCCTGAGTATGAGAATATCTGCCTATGGAGCGATATTGTCAACCCGGACTGCCGGATAAAACCACTTGATCCTAGGGATTTAACATAGTTGAATACAAAGACGGAACCAGTCGACCCGGGACCGCCGCGTGCCCTTGGGACCCGGACCGGGTCCGGCTGGCACTGCGGAACGCCGTTTCTGCCTTTTCACGTCTATCTTTGTTTGCCCGTGAACTCATCATGCTTAAAGGGTGTCAAAACCCTTCAAACCGGATTCAGTGTGATTTCAAGATCTCACGCAGCAAAAATGAAAGGAATAGTGATTGTGAGACGTCCACTTTGGCTTCTTGTCGTCTTTCTGTGCCTTGTCCTTAATCTGCTCGGTGTGAGCCCTATTCAAGAGGAGAAAGTGATCCTTACGCCCAAGTCTTTACCTCAGCCCCGCATTAACGGCCCAACGATTTTCGGAGTGAGACCCGGCTCTCCATTTCTGTACACAATTCCCGCTACCGGAGAGCGGCCCATGAAATTCACCGTGAAGAATCTCCCGGCCGGCCTGCGGTTGGATCCGCAGTCGGGGCAGATTACCGGCCGGCTCAACCAACCCGGTGAATACTCGGTCGAATTCACGGCCACGAATCGTCATGCTTCGGCTCACCGGTCCTTCAAGATTGTCTGTGGCAATGAGCTGGCGTTAACACCCCACATGGGCTGGAACAGTTGGTATGTGTGGGAGAACCACGTGACCGATTCCATCATGCGGGCGGCTGCCGACGCCATGGTGAGTACAGGTTTAATCAACCACGGGTGGATGTATATCAATATCGACGACTGCTGGGCGGTAAAGCCGGGTTCAACGGATTCGTCACTGGGGGGCGAACCCCGTGATGCACAAGGACGAGTCAATTCCAATCGGCGGTTTCCGGATATGAATGCCCTGACGGAATATATCCATGCAAAGGGATTGAAGGCCGGAATCTACACGTCACCCGGTCCCCTAACGTGCGCAGGCCACGTGGGGGCCTACCAGCATGAAGAACAAGACGCGCAGCGCTTCGTCGAGTGGGGATTTGACTTTCTGAAGTACGACTGGTGCTCGTATGGCGACCTGGCTAAGAACCCGGATAGGAATGCTCTACAAAAGCCATATCGTCTCATGGCTGACCTGCTGAAGAAGCAGCCCCGCGATATCGTGTTTAACCTGTGTCAATACGGAATGGGAAATGTCTGGGAGTGGGGGAAAGAAGTCGGTGGGAACAGCTGGAGGACGGCCGGGGACTTGGGTGGGACCTTTGCGGAAATCGGGTTGGCTCTTTTCCGGGACGGTTTTGACGTTTACTCCAAGAACAATCTGCACCATTACGGCAGGCCCGGGGGCTGGAACGACCCGGACTACTTATTGCTGGGTTACCTAAGCAATTGGAAAGGACAGACCGAACCGACTCCACTGACACCGAACGAACAATATACCCAGGTGTCTCTATGGTGTCTTCTGGCAGCACCGCTCATTCTCAGCGGCGACATCACGCGCCTCGATACTTTCACCCTGAGCCTCTTGACCAACGACGAAGTGATCGATGTGGACCAGGACGCGCTGGGCCGCCCAGGCAGGCGCGTGGCCGTCAATGCCCGGTTGGAAGTGTGGGCCAGAGAAATGGAGGATGGCTCAAAGGCCGTGGGATTGTTCAACAGAGGTGAGCAAGGCTCCCAAGTGGTTGCTCGCTGGGAGGATCTTTCCTTGAAAGGTTCGAAGACAGTCCGTGACTTGTGGCGCCAGCAGGACCTGGGGCAATTTGAAAAGGAGTTTCGCTCCATGGTGCCTCGGCACGGTGTCAGGCTGCTGCGTATCAAGTAGGATGCAGCAGGAGATGCGTTGCGCAACCAGTGTGTAACCCAAGAGTCTTCATTGCCAATGATATTCTGAGAGGAGGCAATATGAATCATAATCGAAGAGAGTTTCTAACGACAGCCGGAGCCAGTCTTGCAGGGCTGGCACTTCAGGAAAAGCGCGAGATCTTGGCAGCCCCGAC
>DATKMG010000783.1:0-8494 GCA_035541995.1 Terriglobia bacterium | reverse complement strand
GGGAAGGTGATAGACTACCAATCCATGCAGGAGATTGTTGCGTATCATGAGAAGACAGGCAACTTCAAATGGAAGACACACGAGCAGATGCGGGACGACTTTTATTCTTACATTCCGAAGTTAGCCCACGACTATCATTTTTGTGCACTATTTGTGAATCAAGCCGGTCGTCCCCATCCAAGCATTGAGTTTGTTGGTCCAAGCTTTGCTGTTAGCCCCGAGGGCAGGATTCTAGTGGAAACCCATGATGGCTCTGAGCAGTTACTGATGGTGGAATTGCCGATTTGAAGGAATGCTTCGTGGGAGACTGGTTCTCCACGAGCGAGGTCGCCGCGTCGGGTGACTTCCTGGTTTAAACTGATCGCCGCTCGGAGATCGGCTCCCACACTCGTCCCCCAAGACACCCATTTTCATCGGCGGTGGTGAGCTTGAAAAGGTCATGGGGCACTTTCATGAAATTCCCCCTTGGCAAATGGGGAACCGGATGCCTTCTTAATCACTGTGCTGACCCATCATGTGGCACTCTTTTCACAAATTCTTGGAGGTCTTATGCCAAGCCTAAACAAACTCAGTCGTCGACAATTCATGATCACCAGTTCAGCTGCCGCACTCGGCGCTACAGCAGAAGTTGAGGCATCTCGTCTGGAGTCTCAACCTCCGGAAAAAGAAGGTGGTGGCAAAGCCGCAAGTGCCCCCGAACGCTATACGCCAGAGGAGCTTCTAAAACCGGGTCCCCAAAGGACATTCTCCGGCAATCACTCCCTTCAAGTGGCAATGCCCATCGGAGGGATTGGAACAGGTTGTATTTGCCTGAATGGTTACGGAGGGATGCAGGACTTTTCGATTCGGAACCGTCCCAGCACGACTGCTGTTGATGCGCACTTTGCTCCATCGGAGGCGGCCTTTGCCTTGTTGCATATTCGTGGAGCTACACCAATTACTAGATTAGTCGAAGGGCCACTCCCACCGGAGAAAATATTCGACCAGGGCTTGCAGGGACAGGGCTACAGGCGCGGCGGCCATGAGGGGTTTCCTCGTTTTGAAAAGAGTACCTTCAAAGGCGAATTCCCATTTGGAGAGGTTTCTCTATCAGACCCCAAGGTTCCTCTGAAGGTCACCGTGACGGGTTGGAATCCATTCATCCCCCTCGATGACAAGAACTCAGGAATTCCTTGTGTCGTTCTCGAATACAAACTCCAGAACCTTAGCCAGCGAAGAGTCGAGTATCAATTTTCTTATCACCTGTCCCACCTCGCAGTGGGTTGTGGCCAGGATAGTGAAACGAGCCGCAATGAAGCCATTCCGGATCGCGGTGTTTTCTTTTCCAATACCGAGAAGCCCAATGCCGAAGGGTTTGGAAGCGCTTGCCTGTTGTCCCTGAGACAAAAGCCAATAATCAAAGCCATGTGGCTCCGAAGTTCCACCGGGGATTTCGACTCACTTTCGGCCCTCTGGCGCGAGGTTTCCTCGGGGAAATTCACTTCTAACCAGGGATCAAACGAGGTTGACACTAAGGGGCGGAATGGAGGGTCGATCCTGTTCGAGGGAGAACTGGCACCAGGAGATAAGATCACATATCCTCTTGTTATCAGCTGGTACATCCCAAATTGCTACTGGCAGGCTGGAGGCGTTGAGGCTCCGCCTTCCGAAGAATGCAAGGATACAGTCGGCTGCCGGACACTACCGGAAGGAGCACCGGCAGCCTGGCGACCATACTATGTGTCCCAGTGGAAAGATGCGCGTGAGGTTGCATTATATGTTTATGACCACTATCAGTCTCTGCGAGACCGTACCCTTGCTTTCAAGAATGACCTTTTCTCTTCCTCCCTCCCCCCGTACGTATTGGATGCCGTTTCGTCTAATCTGGCCATACTCAAGTCACCCACAGTCCTGCGCGAGGAAAACGGCAACCTTTGGGGTTGGGAAGGGTGCTTTGCGGATTCAGGCTGTTGTCATGGCACTTGTACCCATGTCTGGAATTACGCACAAGCTTTCTCGCACCTCTTCCCCCAATTGGAACGGACCCTGCGGGAACAGGAACTCATGCGATCCATGAATGAGGAAGGACACGTAACTTTTCGCGCAGCCCTTCCCGATGGTCCACCCAAGCACGATTTTCATGCCGCCTCAGACGGACAATTGGGCGGCATTATGAAAGTCTTCCGGGACTGGCAGATCTCAGGCGACCTGGAGTGGCTTAAGAAGATGTACCCCCTTGCCAAGCGTAGCCTGGATTACTGCATTCGCACCTGGGACCCGGACCATAAGGGAGGGCTATTTGAACCCCATCACAACACTTACGATATAGAATTCTGGGGGCCGGACGGCATGTGCACAAGCATCTACCTGGGTGCCCTGTCGGCCCTGGCAGTAATGGCCCGGGCTGTGGGCAAAGGCGAGCAGGCACCCTTCTACGAAGAACTGGCCGGAAAATGTGCGCGGTTCATGGATGAACAGTTGTTCAATGGCGAATATTACCAGCAACAAGTGAAGTACCAAGATTTACGGGACAGGTCATTTGCAGATCTGGTAGCCAAAGTAAACGAGAACAGCAGTGAAATGCAGCGTCTGTTGAAGCGCGAAGGACCAAAGTACCAATACGGTAGCGGGTGCCTGTCCGATGGCGTCATAGGCGTCTGGATGGCCAGGATCTATGGCATCGAGACCCCTCTAAACCGGGAAAACGTCCGCAAGACCTTACAGGCCATCTTCAAGAACAACTTCCGGACCGACTTGAGCGAACACGCTAATGCTCAGCGCCCCGGTTATGCAATGGGCCGAGAGCCAGGCTTGCTTCTGTGTTCATGGCCCAAAGGGGGGAAGCCTACTTTGCCTTTTGTCTACTCGGATGAGGTCTGGACAGGAATCGAGTACCAAGTCGCATCCCACTTGATTGCAGAAGGTTTTGTGACAGAGGGATTGACCCTCGTCAAGGCTCTTCGCAGTCGCTACGATGGCCGGGTTCGGAACCCCTGGAATGAATATGAATGCGGAAACTACTACGCCAGGGCCATGTCCAGTTACGCTTTGATGGGATCCTTGTCAGGATTTCGTTACTCGGCAGTGGAAAAGTGTGTTTGGTTTGGACCGAAACTGCAGGTTCGCCCTTTCAGGTCATTCTTCTCCGCTGCCAGCGGATTCGGTGCCATTACGTTGGACGCCCGTGCCTTGCGGATTCAATTGACCGAAGGGGAATTGCCGCTTCGACGAGTGCTTCTGTCCGATGCAGGCCAGACCAGGAAGATCGATTGGGAAATCGTGATTCGTGCCGGAGTCCCGGCGGTAAAAGAAATCTGAGTAGGAAACATCAATGATTGAAGACAAAAAGCCCAAAGATCAACTGCTCCTGAAGTCGAAGGCAAAGTTAGCATGGTTAATGCTGTTGTCTTTCTTGGTGGGCATCGTCGCACTAGTTCCTGTGTTTGGTGACACTCAGTACACTAAGCAAACCTATACCTACAAAACGGTTGGGCCTCTCTCGATTCGGGCGGATGTCTATAGGACACTGGATGGCCAGGTGAAGCCTGCTATCCTGTGGATTCATGGAGGGGCGCTGATTTTCGGTAACCGTGGAGGGATCAACCAAGAGCAACTACAGCGATACTTGGAAGCCGGATTTGTTGTGGTTTCAGTCGATTACCGATTGGCTCCGGAAACGAAGCTTCCGGAGATCTTGATGGATCTCGAAGACGCATACCGGTGGCTTCGTGAGAAAGGTCCGGGGCTCTTTCAAGTCGACCCCGACCACATTGCAGTGGTGGGACACTCAGCGGGAGGCTACCTAACGTTGACCGCTGGATATCGATTTCGGCCAAGGCCCAAAGCCCTCGTTTCCTTTTACGGGTATGGGGATATTGCAGGAACGTGGTACAGCAAGCCTGATCCATTTTATCTGAAAGAACCAATCGTCTCTGAAGAGAAAGCGGATGCTGCCGTGGGCCATGTCCCAATTTCTGAGCCCCTTCAGGAGGAGGTGCGCTGGCCATTCTATCTGTATTGCCGGCAGCAGGGTCTTTGGCCTAAGGAAGTGGCCGGGCATGATCCTGAGACCGAGCCTGGAGCTTTCGACGCCTTTTGCCCATTGCGCAATGTTTCCAGTGACTACCCGCCGACACTCCTGCTTCATGGGGACAAAGATACCGACGTTCCGTTCGAGCAGTCGGAGCAGATGGCCAGGGAGCTAAAGCGAAATGGCATTCCTTTGGAGTTTATCCCGATTGCCGGTGGGCCTCACGGCTTTGACTGGAAAATGAAGGATCCCCAGACCGCAAAAGCTTTTGACGAGATAATAGCTTTTCTTAAGAAATATGTTCAGCCTGATGCAGAGGGAATCGGTTCCAGCGTCGTAAGTTCGTTACCTTCAAGTACCATTCAGGTGGAAATCAGGGATGCCGCATCACATCAGATAGTTCCCGCCCGTATTTACCTCCTGGACCAAAATGGTAATCTCCAAGTGCCCACGGGGGCCATCACTTACGAGAAGTACAAAGAGCATCACTTTATTTCTCAAGGTTCCTTTCAGCTTGCTCTCCCCCCTGGAAAATACACCCTGGAGGTAGAGCGGGGGCCTGAATATATACGCTGGACCTCGTCGATCGATGTCGGAGAAGGACGAAAGCAAAATATTCAAGTTAACCTGAAGCGCTGGATTACGATGAACCAGTTGGGGTGGTATTCGGCCGATCTGCACAACCACCGCAAGCTCGAAGAGATACCTACTCTTCTCCTCGCCGAAGATTTAAACCTGGCGCCAACCCTTACGGATTGGATCTGGGAGGATAAGCCACTCTCACAGCCGCCCCAAACGACTCAAGTAATCCGACAAGTGGATCCTACCCACGTGTTCAGCGTTCTGGATAAGGAAGTGGAACGGCTGGAGTGGGGACCGGGAGCCGTGGACCTATTGGGCCTGCATTCAATTATTCCATTTCAGGGCGACCGTCTCGCTCCTCCGAACGATCGGTTTTGTCGAGCCGCACATAAACAGGGTGGCTACGTTGATGCCGAAAAAATCGTCTGGCGCGATGCCTGTGCCTTGGCCGCACTGGGAGAGCTGGACTTTGCCGGAATCGTCCACAACCATTTCAATCGCCAGGGTGTGGAATTAGAAACCGCCCCGTGGGGGATGATTCCCAAGGACCGTCCGGAGTTCGACACCATTGCCGGATTGCCGCTTTGGTCCATGGAAGTCTACTATCGATTTCTGAATTGCGGATTCCGCATCCCGGTATCGGCAGGAAGTGCTTCAGGCGTGAAGGCATCTCCACTCGGCTACAATAGAGTCTATGTTCTCTTGGACGAGCCGTTTACTTATGACCACTGGTTCCGAGCCTTGAAGGCAGGCCGGAGTTTCGGCACCAATGGGCCGATGCTTTTTCTCAAAGTGAATGGCGAAGAGGTTGGCGGCTTTGTGAAACTCAGTGCGCCTTCCCGGCTGAGAATCCATGCCGAGGCCTCTTCAGAAGGCAAACTGGATCGAATGGAAATTCTTTCCGAAGGCCGGGTGATCCAGACCATAACAACGCTGGACCCTCAAGGCAGACTGGTGGCTGATTTTGAGAGTGCGGTCAGTCGAAGCGGTTGGGTCGCAGCCCGATGCTTCGAACCCGTGGGACAAACAATCCGCTTTGCTCATACCAGTCCGATCTATGTGGAGATGAAAAACTCTTCCCCTATCGTCCCTCAGGATGCACAATACTTCATTCACTGGATTGACCGCGAGATGGAGTTCTACCGCAACGAACCCCGTTTTAGCCACCCGGAGGATCGTGCGGCGATGCTGCAATTCTTTGAAAGTGCTCGTGATGTCTATTCCCGGCTGAGTGGGCAGTAATGACCTATTCGTCGATGGAAATGGGATGGGTAGCCAGGGTGAGTGCTTTGGCGACAGCAGTCGCTGCCAGTCGAGGGCTTTTATCGAATGAATGCCCACGCTTCCAGCAAACGGTGCGGTCGGCGTGGCTGCCGGATCTGCCATTCTCATGGAAGTGACCCGTGGGCCTATCAGGTGAGCATGGTCCATGAAAATGGTGAAGGTGGGAGCCGATCTCCGAGCGGCGACACGTCCAAACCGAGAGGTCGCCGCGCAGGGCGACAGCGGTCACAGGCGCTGCTTCCACTTTGAAGAATGGCATTTTCAAGAGACCTTTTGTGCGGATAATCGGTCTCGTCGTTCGCTTCTGGCCCTCAATCATGCATGTTCATTGATACTCTTGACTTGGGACTGGCATGATTCAATGTAGTGTTGTCCTATTTCTATTTTGCCTTTTCAATGCATCTGTTAAGACTGTTACTCTCCTGCCTGGGCATGCCATAATTCTATTGGCCATGCGGCCGTAATTAGCGATTTCAAGGAGTCATATGGCGAACTATCTAGTGGATCAGTTTGGGCTGTCGGGTCGTAAGGCGCTGGTGACGGGGGCAGGACGAGGCATTGGGAGAGCTATTTCCCTGGCTCTAGCCGGAGCAGGTGCCGAGGTCTGTGTTCATTTCAATACGAGTCGTGATAAAGCCGAGGCCACCGTCTCTGAAATCCTTGACAGCGGAGGGAAAGCCTTTTCATTCCAAGCGGACCTAACCATTCCAGCGCAAGTGAACAAGATGACTGACCAGATCCAAGAACGCTGGGGTGCTCTTGACATCCTGGTCAACAACTCCGGTGACTTGGTCCAGCGCAGCCCTGTGGCAAACCTCACCGACGAATTGATTGACCGAGTCCTCAAACTCAATCTGGGTTCAATGGTGTACTGTATCCGGGCCTGTATCCCCCTTTTGAGAACGGGGATTCACCCCTGCATCGTGAATCTGGGCTCGGTGGCTGCCCATCACGGTGGTGGGAATGGCGCCACTCTTTATGCGGCCACCAAAGGGGCTATTCACACCTTAACTCGAGGACTTGCCAAAGAATTAGCTCCTGGGATTCGCGTCAACGGTATTGCGCCGGGGGTGATTTTGACTGACTTTCACCGCCGCCACTCTACCAACGAACTGCTTCAGAACTTTGCAGCGAGCACTCCCCTGAAGCGGCTTGGCAGCTCTGAGGAAGTGGCTGGCGCCGTTGTCTTCCTTTGCGCTTCTGCAGCGAGCTATATTACAGGTGAAGTAATCGAGATCAATGGCGGGCTCTGGATGGCATGACACAAACAGCAAGAGTCCATTGCAATGGAGTGGGCGCAGTCACACCTGTGCACGGACCGTCCTGTGTAATGTCAGTTTCTGATTAGGGGTAACACTCAACGTGGCTGTTTCAACCATATAGATTCCGTGATCCCCGGATGAAGTCTCGAAGTTCCTTCTGTCGCCATTGCATCATTTTATGGACTGACTTGATTTTTTAATAAGGAAGCTCAAGGAACCGATTCATGACACAAAAGAAGAATCAAATCTACAAGGTAATCTTTTTCAACCAGGGTAAAGTCTATGAGGTTTACGCCAAGAATGTCTCGCAGGGGGGTCTGTTTGGGTTCGTTGAGGTAGATGGACTTCTTTTTGGAGAGAAAACGACTGTGGTGGTCGACCCTTCCGAAGAAGCCCTGCAGTTGGAATTTGCAGGGGTTGAACGGACATATATCCCTTTGCACTCGGTGATTCGGATTGATCAGGTCGAGAAAAGTGGCCCCGGCAAAATTCACCAAGTTTCTGATGCCGGGGCTAAGGTAGCTCCCTGGCCCACCCCGATCTATGCACCGACGAAAAAGGAAAACTAGGCCTTTGAAATTCTGTTTCCCAACATCTTCGTCCTTGCCTTTGTTCCTGCCCTCAGAAGTTGCGTTAGCTGGGACCGGAAGGACAGCGAGAGTAATCTTCAAACCAGAGTGTGAATCTCGATGACCGCCGGCTGTAATACAATTCCTGATTCGCTCGGCGCACGACTTTCCTACAAACCTAAAGAATTGCGTTTCGGGACCAGTGGCCGTAGAGGGGACGTTACTGATCTCAGCCAGTTGGAAATCTATATCAATGTGCTGGCGGAGTTGGAGTACCTCCAGACAGTACCCCTTTCTGAAGGAGGTATTGTCCGAGGAGACCCTTTCTATTATGGTTACGATCTGCGTCCCAGCTCCACCCGATTTGTTCCTGAACAACAGAGGCGTGGCGAGATAGCTCAGGCCGTCGAGCGGTCCATCCAAGACACCGGGATGATTCCTGTCAATCTGGGCAGTATCCCAACTCCAGCTCTAACCTGCTACGCCCTCAGACAATCCAAGGGTAGCATCATGGTCACCGGCAGCCATATTCCCTTCGAAAAAAACGGATATAAAACGAACACCTCTATCGGGGAATTGCTCAAAGAGAACGAGGCCCCGATAAACCAGAGGGTCACGCATGTTCGGAAGCGTGTTTATGACCAGCCTTACAACAATTCATGCTTCGATGAGCGCGGAATGTTCAAGAGCGGCCATATTGAACTGCTCCCCGAGACTGACGTAGCTGCCAGGGCCTACATTCAGAGGTATACTGATTTTTTCGCAGGCAGGACTCTACAGAGGAAGAG
>DATKMG010000782.1:0-6988 GCA_035541995.1 Terriglobia bacterium | reverse complement strand
CTTCCAAGGTAATAAATAAAGGTGGAGGATTCCCCTTGCGGACAAACCAGGTCACTGTTTTCTCAGATTTCTTCAATTCCTGGACAGAAATCCGGGTCAGAACACAGAGGATGTTCAGATCTGAAAACTTCCTGTGTGTATCCAAAGCTAGTCCCGTCTCTTTTCAATAGAGTTTCGACATTCCCAACTCATACTACCAGAGTCATCAAGGTGATGAAAATAGATGAGGAGACATATCTCTTTTCTGAATCGTTCACCTGTGCTAGTATCCGCACCATAAATGCCAAGCCCCCGTGGGATCGCTAAAGGTCTCTACTTCTAGCCGGTAGCTTGGAGGCTTGTGCATAAGGGATTGTCCGAGGGAACCCTCACGAGTCTAACCATCAGGTCCGGCAAAACGATCACAGGACAGGATCGCAATGGTGATCTTGTGGGTGACCGCCCTGGTGCAGACGTAAGGAGGTCTCAAGGGAATGACAACAACACAAGAAGACCGTCAAGTCCTGATTGAGCAGCTCGGGTACAGGCTGGCAGAAGCCAATCGGAAGGCTCGCCGTTATCGAAGAAACAACACGATATTGCTTCTCATCGCGGTCATTTTTGGCCTCCTGGCCACGACACTGGCAGCAGATAGTGCCAAGGCAGGAGACTTTGTTGCAAAACCTGTGGCTGAAGCTACAACGGGAAAGGTCCCTGCCGATCTTCCCAAAGGGTGGCGCAATGTTTGCGGCTTAATTGCGATTTTCACCTTTGCTGGAACACTTGCCAACAGCCTCCTTACCGCCTTGAGAATTTCCGAGCACCAGTCTAAGGCTATGACTTGTGCCGGACTGATCGATAGCCTTAAAACCGAGCTCGTGAGCGATGCTGGACCTCGGCGCGAGTCTCTGGAAAAGACGCGGGTTGAGTTGGCACGTATCGTCCGTGAATACCCGGAATATCTGCGCTAACAAATCCTGCCACTTTCTCGAAATTTGCCGGGGAAAGATCAGGCGGAACTTCAGTTTCTCGTTTTCAATTGATGTTCCTAATGTCTTGGGTATAATTTTAGAAGATTCGCCGAATCAGATTTTCAAAGGCCAGTCGAGATGGACTATTTCTGGTTGAGTCCAGTTCACACACCAAAAAGGAGGGTGTTTCCTTGTTGAGTCGTCAAGTTCTTTCTCTCATGGGTATTGTGAGTTTGGCTGCCATTCTGGCTGCCTCGATCAACGCTCAGGACAAGTCGGATCCTGCTGCACTCTACAGCAAGAACTGCAAAATGTGCCACAGGTCAGATGGTAAAGGGGTTCCGGCCATGAAAACTCCGGACTTCACGAATAAGGAGTGGCAGGCCAGCCACCCAGACGCCGAACTGATCCAAGCTGTCACTAAGGGGAAGGACAAAATGCCGGCCTTCGAGGAAAAACTTAAACCCGAGGAGGTCAAGGCGATCATTTCCGACGTGATTCGCAAATTTGCCCAATAGGCGAAATCGCAGGGGTACTGCGTGGAAAGACGGCAGCCAATCGTCCAGCTGCAGTTTCAGTCTGTTGGGTTTTGACGCTCAATAGGAGGCGGTCCCTCCCATTGGGACGAATGTCGGCAGGGTCGCTGACTGCTTTGAGCTCAAGCCTGCAATCTTCTTCCATGAACCTCACGTGCAAGCCATCCCGCAGAATAGCTTGTACGTGGGCAGGCCTTGCAATCAAGACCACATCTTGCCCGGAGCGATATAACCCCGCGCCCAAAATGCTGCCTATTGCACCTGCACCGCAGATAATGTATCTAGCCATGAATAAATAGAAGGGGGTTAGAGGACAATGGCTTAGAGGTCCCCTATCCTATCGTCTTTATATTCCTCTCGTAGATTTGAAACCTATATGGGACTGGATTTTTCTCGTCTGCCTGGTGACATTCTTCGAAGACCTGCTGCCAATTCGATGCGTCGAGCGGCGGGAAGCGGGTGTCTCCTTCGAACTCCCTTTCCACTAAGGTGATATAGATACGGTCAGCCCGCCCAATTGTCTGGTTGTAGATTTGGCCCCCACCTGCGATAAACACCTCGCCCCCCTCTGCCACGCTGAGGGCCTGGTCGACCGAGTGGGCGATCTCGACTCCATCGGCGGAGTATTCCACCTGGTGAGTCACAACAATCAACCTTCGGCCAGGGAGCGGTCTGCCAATGGATTCAAATGTCTTTCTTCCCAGGACCACCCAGTGACCCATGGTGAGTTCCTTAAAGTGCCGCAGATCTGCAGGGAGTTTCCACGGGAGAGATTTGCCTTTACCGATAACCCGGTTCACAGACATAGCTACAATGATTGAGATCTTCATACCGCGATCGGCGCCTTGATGCCGGGATGAGGATGGTAGTCTACCAACTCGAAGTCCTCGTATTTGAAGTCGAAGATGGATCTCAAATGCCGTTTGAGGACCATTCGTGGCAGAGGACGAGGCTCCCGGCACAGTTGGAGCCGGGCCTGGTCCAGGTGATTCAAATACAGATGAGCGTCTCCCAGAGTATGTATGAACTCCGCCGCCTGGAACTCGCACACCTGGGCCACCATCAAGGTAAGCAGGGCATACGAGGCAATGTTGAAGGGGACACCCAGGAACACATCGGCACTTCGCTGGTAAAGTTGGCAGGAGAGGTGTCCGTTGGACACATAGAATTGAAACAGGACATGACAGGGGGGCAGCCGCATCTGGTCTAGGTCTCCCACATTCCAACTGCTGACAATGTGCCGACGAGAGTCGGGTTGAGTTTGCAGTCCTTCAACGACCCGGCTTATCTGGTCTATGTGTCCCCCGGAGTCGTGCGGCCAGCAGCGCCACTGATAGCCATACGTCGGTCCCAGGTTACCGTCTGCATCGGCCCATTCATCCCAGATGCTCACCCCGTTCTGCTGAAGATAACGAATATTCGTGCTCCCCGATAGAAACCAGAGCAATTCATGAATGATTGAACGAAGGTGTAATTTCTTAGTGGTCAGGAGGGGAAACCCTGCTGTCAGGTCAAAGCGCATCTGATGTCCAAAGATGCTTAGAGTCCCTGTACCCGTCCGGTCCGTCTTCTGAGTGCCCGTGTCCAGAATATGTTGAAGGAGATCCAAATACTGGCGCATGATCTATCCATCAATTTTCGTCTTGGAAAGTAATCTTATTATATATGCTCCGAGAGATAGAACCAACAGGATCAACCCCCCCCCAGTACATAACGGGGTGGACCTCCGTCCATGGCCCGGCACGCCGCCTCAGGCGATATTCCGGATTAGCTGCTTCCGCTGCCAAAGCTGCCTTGGGAAGATTATCCAGGTTGAGATAGCTCTTTATTCTATCGATATCGTATCGTGGCGGAGTGATCATTGGATTTCCGTAAAGAAGGCGAACGTTCCAGTTGGCCTGGTACTGCAAAACTAACTCCTTGTCAACACCACGAACCTCGATCCTGTTAAGGTGCAATGCGGGGTCGTCATAGTTGTAAATGATGAGTTTTGCAAACCGTTGGCGCGCTTCGGGAAATTGAATTGACTTCTTCTCCAGGTCGAATTTCTCGGTATGGAATCGGTGTCGTAAATCACACCCTATCTGTTGTCCACCAATCTCTACTCGATTGTGCAGCGGCAACAACCGGCTTCATCTTATTTACCTTAAAATAAAAGTGCTGATCTGGTCCTTGTATTTTTGATAATAGAAAGAATCACCACCACAAATGTCATGGAGCGCTTGTTGAGCATGAAACGCACGGCTGCCTCAGGGAGAGTCGACAATTCCCTGTCATAAACCAGCAAACGTGCAACCACGAGCCCCATGACTATCAGACCAGCTGCGCGCGTCTGTAAGCTATCCAAGCGGGACCCAATCCAGGAGCTGAACAACCCAACTTGATTGTCCCGTCCGGTACTGAGCATGGCCGGGGTCAGGAACCCACCTATGAGTCCCAAGTAAGCGATGATCTTCGCATTGTACCGCAATGAATCCAGCACTGCAGTCAGGGTGATCATCAACATAAGGATGAAGGCAAACCACTGGGGTAGTAAATAGATCCGCCGCACCTGGTGCTGAACCAGGTCTTCCAGGCGAGCCAAGCGATCTCGCAGGTTTCGCAGTTGTTCTTCCAGTGATGGAGAATCTTGCATGATGGATTTGAGGACTTATCGCTTAGACTCTTTGACCTGCGAACAGATAATAGGTCAGTCACAAGTGGAGAACCAGAAGGCGACCGCCATCACCCTTCGAGGCTGCAGTTCACCTCGTTCTCAACAATTCCGTGGAAGCAATGGTTCTCCGCTCGGCAGTCCCGAATTCCTTTTGTAGGAGTCTTATTTCGTCGGCGCACGGAACTCAATTGCCCGCCAAAACTATAGAAACTGCCTGCCAGGAAGTCAATGCGGGCACTACGAAGCTAGTCTTCATTCACAATCTTGGCACTGCCATCGATGAAAATGGTGGAGGGGCCCACTCCGTCGGGGCCAAGGTCGCGACAGAGCGCGACCCTCCATCAAAACTACATCTTCATAAGAGTGTGCCATGACTTTTTCAAGCTCACCACCGCAGATTAAAATGCGCGGCTATTCCCCTCCCGGGAGGGGCGGCTGCCGCAGGCAGCTGGGGTGGGTTGTGGCAGTCGTTAGACCCACCCCGGCGTTTCTGCAAACGTGAAGGCTTATCAAGCGTTCACCCCCTCCGGAGGAGGGGATTTATATAAGAGTGGGTCTAAAAGGGATCGGATTTTGGCCCCAGCTCATTGAAAGTCTGAGGAGACTTCATGGACTTGTGCGGGAGTGAGGATTTGCTCATGATGATAAATGGGTGCTTTCAGCGAATTTTCACCTGGCCAGCTCTCGTCCTTCTGATGCTCACTGCGTAGTCTCCATCTCCGATTTTTCTGACTGTATAACCTTCCGCACTCAGATCGTGGCGCAAAGCGAGTTTGAAGTCTTGCACGGTGATATTCGCGGGAAGGAAAGAAAGCCGAAGGTACTCGATCCCAGCACTGTCTGTGGGCGTGTATTGAACCGCTCCGGCTGCATAGGAAACTTGCTTAAGTACCCCTTCCGAGTACAAAATATGATTCTCTCGAGGGGGAGCCCACTCGGGAACTCCGGAAAATGCATGATAGAACATCCTGGGACACTCGCCGTAGCAGTCAGACCACCAGTTTGACACATCTTTGCTGACCGGGCTTTCAAACGCCTGACCATCAGACTTATTGCAGTAGGTAACCCAGTTCAGTGAACGGTAGGCTCTTTCTTTATAGGTCGCATCGCCCGAAATTGCATACCACCGAGCACATTCAGCTGCATATCGGGCGGTCTGGTAATCCATCTTCACCAGGAAGCCATCCTGTTCCCCCACAATATTGGCCCCCCACAAATTTGCAGGCTCTCCCGGTGCACAGCGAAAAACAAAGTTGTCTTCGGTCCACTTGATCAGTTTGGGGATATCTGTTCTCCAATCCGGATTAAACTCCGGGTGGTCCAGCATATACAGGGTAACGTTACTGGCGCTCATATTGCTTTTATAAGTATTGCTGTTCACATCAGTATCCGTATGCCCGTCCGCCCAATATCCCGTTTTCATGGGATTTTGCAGGATGAACTCTCTGGCTTTGGCACATGCATCCTTGTAAGAGGCCACATTGCCCAGGTTCGCTTTGATTAAGCTGTCGAGAAGCGTGTAACAACCAATCCAATTCGCACCGAATTGTGCTGTAATCTTTCCTGTGTCCATCACCACCCGATAAGGCCAGACCGATTGGCTTGAGGTGCCGACCCTCGCCTTGCTGGCCAAAGTGTTGGCCACGTTAATTGCCGCAGTTCTAAATTTGGCATCACCGGTGTAGAGGTACAATCGGTAATAGGTCAAGCCCATATCCCCGGCATGGTCAACCTGAACCTCATGGAGGGCGAGCTTTTTCGAAGAAGTGAACCCGCGGAATTCCATATCGCCAGCGTTGGTCGTAGTATAGGGAAAATTCGCCCATGAAAAAGTTGAGGGGCTAGTGCCGTGGTCAATTGTGTAATTGATGAAATTCTTCACGATAGTCATGACTGCGTCGTCCCCCGTATATGCATAATACAAGCGGGCTGATTCAAACCAATTGGGGATTTTCTCGCCGACATCGTTCATCCAGGTGTCTGGCTCCAAATTTCCGTTCTTGTCGCGGAACGCGCAATAGAAGTAGTACTGCGGATATGAGGATCGCGGGGCCGGCCCGGGGCAATTGGGAACCTTCGTTTTGATGAAATTCCAACGCAGGTGAAGAAAATGGTCGTACGCATTGGATATCGGCTCATCCCACGGGATGATTTTGTTCTGATCATCCAGAACGACCGTGTGCGTACAAAAAACATCTGCTGCAGTGACGCGTAACACCCCCGCTCTCAAAAGAAACGTTGAATTCGTTCCTAACATCAGAATCCCAAGGATGAAACTCCATCTGTGCCAGCTGTACCAGCATCGATTGAACATAATTAGCCTCCCTTCTTTCGATTTCTTCGGTGGTAAGAAGAGCATCGCGGCCGATACTCTCTCTTTCCCTGATTGCGGGGGAGAAGACTACTTGATTTGGTCGCATGATCAGGCGAGCCAAACGGTTTAGAGGAGTATACGCCGATTGCTAAGATCCTGACACTTCATTCAGGAGGTCTCGATATATGGAATGACCATTGTTAATTTCGCATTCAGGATTACCTAGGCAACCACCCAACCACGCAGGATTTCGTCGAGTTGCTCAATCGTCAAGGGGCCAGTGTCGGCAAGGCGCTTGATTTCTAGGGTAATCTCACGCAGCTGCGAATCGCCGAATTGAAGGCCCAATTCTTTGGCGCGATGCTGGATAGCATTCTTCCCCGTAAGCCGATGAGCAATCGAAATGGTGCGCTGCAACCCAAAATCGGCAGGATCGATGATTTCGTAGGCACCGGGGTTGAGCATGACGGCCTTGGTGTGCATTCCAGCCTTATGGGTAAAACTGGTCTCACCAGTGATGTAGTTATTAAAG